>JBNJLU010000075.1:0-7384 GCA_050591185.1 Candidatus Nitrosocosmicus sp. | reverse complement strand
TTGTTTTTTAGTCCTTGGGCTACAAGTATAGAATAACAACCTAACCCACATTTTTCACATATAGGCCTCATTGCTTTATTATCAGAGCTCCCTATACAACAAGGCTGTTTTGTTTTTCCCATGTGATCCAAAGATAGTATCGCCCAAGTGGGGCAATCTACAGGGGTGGTTTTGATACCTCCCCAGTTACCCTTCATTAATTCCAGTTGTTTTTCCGTGTTCATGATAAAATCAGGATATTTTCTTTTTAATTTGACAATGTTGTCTATTATGCTATTCCTAGTATTACCATAGGCTATCCATAACGGATCATTGTCCGCAAATGGAGTATGAAATTGAAATACTATTTTGTTTATGGTTCCCTTCCATTCGTTTACCAGGTCCTCTATTGTAGTGGAATTTAGTGAGTTTATGGTCATGGTAATCCAAATGTCCTTCCATGCAGGTTTGCCATTACGGGGCGGTCCTTTAACATAATCTAAAACATTCTTTTTGGTTTTTGAATATGCACCTTTTCCTCTTATGCTATCATGAACCTGCTCTGTCCCGTCAAGAGAAACCCAGTAAAAGTAAAGATTATCAAACCGCGTCAGTGGATAAGTGCCATTTGTGACTACGCAGACTCTTCTTGGCATCTCATCGCAAAAAACCTTGACAATGTCCTGGCGCATCATAGGTTCGCCACCAACAAGGGTAACAACATACACATGGTGCTTTTTAAAGGTCTGCTTGATTATTTCCCTCCAATCTTCAGTGCCCAATTCATCTGGTTCGTTTCTTCTGGTTTTCCACCAATAACAATGAGAACAGTGTAAGTTACATACATTAATGATATCCGCAGAACCGTAGATAAATGGTTTTGATTTTAAAAACCTGATTGAAAAATATTTTCTTAGCATGTTAAAAATAGCTGGGGAATCCTTTACAATATCCGTTATGCCCATGCCATAGATTAGGTCTACCATTGATAATCCATTTATTGATATAATATCAAGTGTAATAAGGATATACTGTTTCCTTAAAAAAATGTATTATTTTTAAGAATCTTTGAAATAATTAAGAATAGATGTCTAGTAATCGTATTACACAATAGCAATAAAAGAATCCGCATAGCTAATGGACTGAGCGGGACCTAAATCCTTTTGTTAAACGAGTTCTGATACTTTTAAATTATAATGATATCAGATTATTTCTGGTGCAGTAGCAAATCATTTTAAATTATATGTTTGATGAATCCTTGAGATTATAAATTGTTATTACATGCCAATAGAATTTGGATTATCTATTTTGACAGCATATGTGGCCTAAAAACTATAATTGCATTATTATTTTTTACTATTGGCCTCGTATACATCATATGTATCACATAGATGGATTAATCTATTTGTACTCCTGATTCTCATCTTTAGCATTGTCTTCATTGGATTTCCACCTTAACATTATCGGTTTCTCTTGGATGATTTGGATGTGCCCATCTTGTCTAAGCATATTTATTTTTTTAAGAGGCAACTTTTGCTTAGTTTTAGGCTGTCTGGGTTTGCCTTCTTCCTTCCCTAACAGATAGTGTTTCACATCTTGGTTTCTGTCGCAAGACCTTGTGGCAGCCTCTGTCAATACGGTGGGAGAGCCATTATTTTCTTTGAGAATCGGAGAATATGCGTATGCATAGTCCTTCGTATGATTTGCTAAAGTGCTGCAATGTTCTTTTGACTCTGAATTCTAATGTTTTTCTGCATTGTCATCAAATACCAGAGTTAATTATTTTTCTCTTCTTCTTCTACTTCTCCCCCTCCTTCCCCTTCATCCTTAGTTATTTTTATTGCCTGTTTTAACAAATCCTCATAAATGGATATTGCTGCCAATGCCCCACTTGCTGAAGCCAATATAGCATAGTGTCTGTCTGTGTCAAGGTCACCTGCAGCATAAACATTTGGAATTGTGGTCTGTTGCATTTTATCCACCTTCACATATCCTTCATCCAATTCGCATCCAAGTTGGATTGCAATTTCATTTCGGATAATCTGCTCAATGTGGTAAAACAATACATCAGCTTCATAGAACCTATTGCTTTTTGTCAGAACACCCTTCATTTTATTTGCCCCTGAATCGGAAACAATTTCAGATATGCCGTCACTTTCGATTACATTGATGCCCAACGTCATTGCTTCGTTCTTTTGCTCATCTATCTGTTGATGGCCTCCACCTGTTGCCATGGTGCTATTATCATCATCCCCATCCTTTGGGCGTTGAAAAAACAAGGTAACATCTTTTGTCCAGCCTAGAAATATTTTGGCATATTTTAAAGCCTGGTTATCTTTGTTATCTGACGCAACTATAACCAGTTTTTTATCGGTAGTTTCAAATCCATCACAATGGGGACAGTGCCAAATACCATTTCCAAGGTATTCATCAAAATTCTTTATTGTTGGCTGTACATGTGTTACGCCTGTCGCAATAATAAGGTATTTCGCTTTGGCTTTTATTTTGATGGCATCATCTTTGGTTAGACCATCGTCTTTTTTTGTTGTGGTTGTTATCAAAAAAAGATTGTTATCATAGTCCTTGTCCACCCTTTCTACGCGCTCTTCTACTCTCTTCACAGAACGGTATTGAATTACATCCTTCCATGCTTTTTGAACTACCTCTTTAATTGGCGATTTTTCAAATCCCAAATAACCGTGTATTCTAGATGTCCTATGCTTTGCAACATCAAAAATAATAGTGGGCCGAAGATACCTACCCAATAGCAATGCCGCAGACAAACCGGCATACCCTCCACCAATTATCGCAACATCAAAAACATCGTCAAAAATACTTGTGCCTTCATCATTCCTATTTTTCTCATCTGTAATGTTATTGCCCCCTTCTTTAGTTGATGGTGTCTTTATATTTTCCACACTACAGGCTGTTAAAACAACAATAAATAATAGATAGAAATTTGATTAACTTCATTTTAATTGACGTAAATGACTTTATAAAATGTTATACCACAATCAGTATTTTCTGCAACCCACTTCTCTTGTAGGATACTATATAATTCCCAAAAAATATTCCAAATGTTTGAGAATCTCCTGCTAGATCTGTTATTGATTACTATATCGCACACATAATCAGACGGTATTTAACGAGGTAGCGCCATCAATAATTGAACCTTTCTAAACCACATTTTTGGTTATTGATGAATGTACAATTTTTATTAACTAATTTATAAATTAAAATTAGAAAAACCTGAACCCAAAATTATAGTCAAATTAGTAGCGGGCCCAGAGATGTAATTCATAAATGAATGAAATCCAAACCAGTTTTCTTGATAACTATGAGATATTATTATACACGACATTAAAAATAGAGATTGATGTTATTGTATGGGCTCATTCATACACATTACCATAAATCAAAAAGTATATCATGATTACAATGTAATTGAGGAATCTGTTCTAAATTGATAAAAATATGGTATATTTCTAATAAAGTTCGATCCCAATCCTATAGCGAAAGAGTTTATACAAAAAGTTATAGGAGGCAAAATTACTGACTATATCTTTCGTAAGATAGAGATTATTACAAATGATACCTATAAGAATATAAATAAAAATGATCAAAGAGGACACGATTTTATAAACAAAAAGAAATTTGAAAATATATATGATATCTTTACTATCAAATTTTTAGAAGCATTCGAGAACACAAATAACCTATTAGATTGTAGATTAACATCTAATGCAACAAAAAAATTACTAATCTGTATTGTATCAATGATGGAGTTAAAACGAGACCACTTGAAATTTCAACTAGATTTGATTTAAAGTATCAAAGAAAATCCTTTAGCCAAGATTGATGACGTTAAAGAAAGCACTAAATTGATTTCCTTATTCGATGAATTATTTAGGGGTGCATAGTTTCTCAAAATTAACCTTTAACATTATTTGTTGGAACCTGTTTTCCATGTCTTCTTTAAACAATTGCATATCTCTCATGTTTTGCTCTTAGTTGTTGGCGTATTTCCTCTACTTCGTCTGATATTTGTTTGTAATAGCTTAGTTGTTTTTGAAGCCTGTGTTCATTGTTGATGGTTAGGGAATCTACTGCTTTTAGATACTCCTGCAAGATCTCCTCGTCCTGAGGTTTATAGTATGCTGAATCAAGCCCTGTAGAGTGATCTATTAGCATCTCTCGGATAGTTTTATCAACTTTGGAGCGATGCATATTCGTGACTGCAAAAATGCGAAATGAGTGACATGGATGCAGTTCATTTTTATGAGTTCCCATATATTGCGAATTTTCAGTGGCTATCCAGACTTGACGCAAGTTTAGCTTTTTTAATCGACCCGCGATATAAGCACGAATGCCCATGGGAAGCATTGGTTTTTTTGATTGTTTTTTAAAATTGGAAGAGTTGTTGGGAACATCTTCTATATCAAAAAGTCTTGTTATAAGCAAGGCGTTGGGATCAGATGAAATCCACTGATCTGTATGGGGGGTCAAAAGATATGGCGTTATCTATTCTTTTTCTATATTCAAGATAGCCGTCTATAGCCTGAGCGCATTCAGGAGAGCAGAATGTTGTGTATGCATATTTTTTAGAAGAGGCATAAACTTGAATGCGATAAACGTGATTGTTATGCCCGACTCTATATCTTTTTATATGCTTTAGTTTGAGCTCTGGCAGGGCTCCAACCCTCATTCCTGTTGAGGCCATGAGAAGGACAATAACCTTTCCTCTCCCATCACACAAAGATAAAAGCTTGGATATTTCATCATGAGTGTATCCTCTATACTCATATTTGTTTTCCTGCTCGCCTACAAACTTGGACAGTTTTTTCCTGTTTAGTTTTGTGTCGTTTATGGAAAAGAAATGATATAGGGCAGCTATGTGAACTGACAAAGTTGAAGATGAGAGATTCTCTCTTTTCATTTCTATTAGTTACTGAATAATCTCGCCTTCAATGACTTTAGGATCCTTGGAGAGTATGTCGGATAGGGCGGCAGCATTATTGTTACACGGATGCTTTAGATACTTTTGGAGACATCCGTCATATTTTATTTTGGTATAGTTAGACTTCAGTGATGAAATAAAAAGAACATAAGCAGGGTGATTTTTATATTCTAAAACAAGTTTGTTGGCATTGGAAGGATTGTGATTGAAATAGGCAGTAGCAGTAGCAGTAGCAGCATTGGTAACACCTTTATTTTTCATATCATGTCCCCTTTTATTATAATATATGGAATAGGTTCTCGGATAATTATATGTAATATGGCGGTCATAGAAACAATATTATATTTATTGTACAGTTCACTAGCATATTGGGATAGAGTAGGGTGACGATCGAGCTATCAGTAGGTGCAATAATAAGATACCAGACCATAAAGTATAACAAGGATTATGCGGAATTTCTCCTTCTAAGAAATAAAAGGGGATTTTGGGGATTCCCTCAGGGGCATAAGGAAAGGGGAGAAAACGATATCCAAACGCTGCAAAGAGAGGTTCAGGAAGAGACTGGAATAGTTAACCTTGAGATACACCAATATATTGGCAAAATCCAATACAAATACTTTAGAGCAGATGGGCTTCGCTCAGAAAAAGAAGTAAAGTTTTATTTTGCTACTACGCCTACAAGAGAGGTTGTCATATCAAATGAGCATGAAGATTTCAAATGGACCAACTATTTGGATGCGTTGTCTTTACTTGACCACCGTCAATTGAAATCTATCATACTTAAGGGAAGAAGAAAAGGGCTCTATTAAAACAAAGGATCATGGTCTTTTTGCTTTTCTCTGGTGCTCTTCCTTAAATCAAACGACCAATTTGTTTTGTTAATGTGTTGCTTTATATATTATATCTCCGTCATTGGTTCGTATATTTGTATTTTTTCTAACTCCACCTAAAATGGGGTGTTTTGTATTTTGACCTGCTGCTGCTGCTGCTGCTACTTTGCCCTCAGGTTTATGCGTTTTTTATATCTTTTTAACCAGGTATTGTCAATTTTTCATCATAATACACTTCATGGTGTAAATGGGATGAAAATAATTTTATACCCTCTGATATTAGTTATTTACAGGATATAGATTATAAAATGGTATCTGGCAAAAGAATTGTTTTAACTGCTGATCGTAGTTTAATGACAAACTATCGGGGTAATTTCCTTTATGGCTTTATTGCATGTGGCCCTTACGAGCTTGTTCCTGAATTTGTTTTTGATAAACTTTTTTGCCCTAGTGTTGAGACGGTGAAAAGTACAGGTGAGATAAAAGTTGCTCAATGCGGACTCCGCCGAATAGAAAGCGCCCTTCTTCAGGAGTACCCTAAAAATGATATTTTTCTAGCCCATCCTGAAATGCTTGACAAATGCATAGGGCCAGAGACAAAGGTTGTGGGTATTAACGTGATGGATCCTCTGGGAATGGCTCCTGTCACTACCACTATGTCACCTGAAAAACTGTCTTATGTGGCAATGAAGTTTAAGAAAATGTGTGCTTCAATAATACAGTTAAAGAAAAAATATGACTTTAAGGTCGTAGTTGGAGGTAATGGATCGTGGGAATTGGCAAAGCCTGAGAGAATGAGGATTCATGGGATAGATACCGTTGTTATTGGGGAGGCTGACGAACTGGCACTTGACCTTTTCCATGACTTGGAAGCGGGTGATGCCCCTGAGCTATTGCATACCTTTGTCAGGAACATTGAGAACATTCCCACAATCAAAGGTCCAACGATAAATTCTTTAATCGAGGCTATGCGTGGCTGTGGAAGGGGATGTGACTTTTGCGATGTCAACAAACGCTCCAAAAAGGACATACCATTGTCAAGACTGCAGGAAGAAGCCAAAATAAACCTCAAATACGGATTTGATTCTATTTGGCTTCAATCAGATGAAATGTTACTATATGGATGTGATAACAAAGACTTTGTTCCGAATCAGGATGCAATTCTTGACGTTTGGAAAGGATTAAAGTCTATCGGGGCAAATTTCATTGGCACAACTCATATGACACTGTCCGCTGTTGCTTCGTCTCCTGATTTAATTGAAAAAATATCTCAAGTTAACAATATGGAAAATAATGGCAGATGGCTTGCGACTAACTTGGGTGTGGAAACTGTCGCTCCAAGAATGGTAAAGAAACACCTGGGTGTTAAAACCAAGCCATTTCAACCTGAAGAGTGGGGTTCTGTTGTAAGGGAAGGGTGCAAGATTCTCAATCGCAATCACTGGTTTCCCGCATTGACATTGATAATCGGTTGGCCAGATGAAACTCCTGATGAGACACAATACACTATTGATTTGATACAGGACTTTAAACAAATGGAAATGAGGGGTTTGGTGGCGCCATTGCTGTATCAGGATTTTTCTGAGAGAAATTCAATGCATTTTGGTAATCTCAATGA
>JBNJLU010000074.1:0-7432 GCA_050591185.1 Candidatus Nitrosocosmicus sp. | reverse complement strand
CATAACTTTTCATTAATTTTGTATGGGTAGAACCAAAGGATCCTGTAATGCCCTGAATTATTACGGGCTTATTCCCAAAATCGCTATCTGAAGGTGAGCCAACCAGTATTTTAAATATATCAAATTGCGAGGTCAATTCTATCACTTTCCTAAGTAGTATTTACGTTTAAAACTACTGCATTTATTGCTTCCTCTACAGTATCAAATAACTTTGCCCTACTTCCCTGAAGCATTTGTTTTGCTTTTTCCGATTCTGCACCAGATATTCTAGCAAATACAGGGACATTTAATATATTATTTTTGTAGGCATCCAAAATACCCTGTGCCACAAGATCAGTTCTGACTATCCCACCATAAAGATTTACAAGAATTGCTTTTATTTTGGGTAGTTCACTGATAACACCAAGGGCTTTGTAAATAGTTTCACTGGTGGCCTTTCCTCCAAAATCTAAAAAAGACCCCGCTTTACCATTAGCATCATAAACCATATCCAAGGTGGACATGACTAACCCAGCCCCATTTCCTATAATAGCTATATCACCATCTAATTCCACAAATGAAAACTTATTTTTTGATGCTTGTATCTCTAATTCGCTCAAATAAAGATATTTTTTTAAATCATCATGCCTAAACAAAGAATTATCATCAATAATCACCTTGGCATCCAATGCAATTAAAGAGCCATCAGATAAAATTGCAATTGGATTAATTTCTGCAAGTTCTGCCTCTTTTTCAATAACCAACTTAAAAAGACTAAATAACAGATCAACAAAGCCGCTTTTGGAATTATCCGAGATACTCAATTTGTTTGAAATTATGTTAGCTAATTCCAAAGAAATCCCATCTATTGGTATGTCATGTATAACCTTATTGTCTGTTTGTTCAATATCTACTCCACCATCTGCTGATGCGATTATAGTAAAACATCTTTTACTCCTATTTAAAAAAATTGACAAGTAAAGCTCTTTAGAGATGTCAACCATTTTTTCAAGCAAAATACCTCGCGGTAATTCACCTTTCACCTCTTTGTGTATGATATCGTTGAATTTCGGTTCAAATTCTGAAGGTTCTTTACATTTTTGTATTGCACCAGCTTTTCCTCTCCCCCCAACAGTTAACTGAGATTTCAAAACAAATGGATAATCTAACAGTTGTGTGCCTTTTTTACCCTCGTCAATATTTGAGGCTAAAAAAGACATCGGAGTTTTTATCCCATACTGATTGAAGAGCTCCTTTCCTTGATATTCAAGTAATCGCATCTTTTTAAAGATTTGAAAATACTATTTATAAACAATCCCATTTTATTATCATCAATTACCCAACCACCTTTTCTTCGCGGTTGTCAAATCTTTTATCAAGCTGTCAGATGAAGATTGGGATGAAGAAGTTATGTTTTTTATATCAACAAGATAGAAAGAAAAATTTTTAAGAGTATTCATTAGTTTAACATACTCATTGACCAAAGAACCAGATGGATTTCCGTTTAACAGGGTTTGCATCAGTTGGTTATTTTGTGTTATAGAAACATCTAAGCTATTTCTAACGGGTGTCAAATTGGATCTATTTGTAATTGAAATGTTTTTTAACTGATTACCAACTTCATCCTTTAATAGCACATATTGATTATTAACAGAAATCAGTGTATCGTTAGGATTTGAAAAAAGCATAATGGTATCATTTGTAGTATTGTTTTTAACATTTCCTTGTGGCAGAAACCAAATTAAAAAGCTAGCCCCAATAATACCAACAACTATACAAGAAGTTAAGATTATCCCCTTTTTATTGTAATTTTTTGTCTTACCACTGTTATTTTTATTACCATCTGATGACAATAGTTCTTTTTAATCAAAACATAATTATTACTTTTTGATTATCATACATAAATATAGATAGTTTAAGAAAAGGTTAAATAAAAAACAACCTAAAAATATAAAGTAATGAGCTGAGATGAGCGAAATCAATCAAGATAATAATTATGCTCTACGTAAAATAAAATATCAAGAAACTCAAATGATTAACATATGCGATTTAAACTTAATAGGTAAAGAAATAAATCAAGGCGATTTTAATATTAGCATTTCAAAAGACTTTTTTTATAGCGAAGAGATCACAAAAGAAGATGCCATAAATGTTTTAAAGTCATCCGCTATAATAAACCTGGTTGGAAAAGACATAGTGGACTTGGCTTTAAGTCTTAATCTTGCTAAAAAAAATAGTGTAAAAATAATAGAAAATGTACCTTTTCTAATGATTTTCAAATTTAGCGGAATGTATTAATTTTCTTGAAAATAATAAATTTATAGAATTGCATTCATTTTTTATCAAAATGATGGCTAATTAACTTGTAAATATTTTCCAATTCCATTAATGGGTTTGGGGAATTTATTATAGTCCTTCCAATTATCAAATAATCAGATCCACACTCCAATGCAGATTTGATATCCCCGCCTTGTGTAACCAATCCTGGAGAGTAGATAGGAATTTTTTTTTTGTTTTTTGAAAGTTCTCTTAAAACTTCCAATCTGTTACCTCCTATAATAACACCATCTACATCACAGTTAATTGAATTTTCATAAAAAACATTATAAAATTGACCTTTAGTGTTTGTCAGCCCATCTAATGACGGAATAGATACAGATGAGCCATATCCCTCATTTGCGCCACTATGGCTCATATATACAAGTGATATAATCCCACAGTCTAAAGAATGTGCAGAGCTAACTGTGGATTTAAGGTTATCTTTTCCAATAAATGGATTGACTATAATGGAATCAAACCCCATTGCATGTAGATATCTAATAGTCACATCATTTGTGTTTGGGATGTCATTTAATTTTATGTCCGCTATAACCTGCAATCTTTCTCTATGCGCAACAAGATTGATTTTTTGCAATTCGGTAAAAGATAATGGCAGTATTACATGAAAATTCAATTTGATTGCGCATAAACATTTACCCAATTTGGTAATCGCATTTAACACATAACTAAATAAATTATTTGTACCATAGTTTGGATCTATAGCCAGAATTAAATTACTCTGTTTGTCTTTACTTAAAATATCCATTCTTTCTGAAAAAGGAATCGGTCTTGACATGTTATGATTTAACAAGTGGGTGGTTTACATCTAATATAATTATTCTTATGCAAATAAATCCAGCATAACCAGCATTATCAAAACAAGAGTTCTCATTTGATTGAGCGCCAAATATAAAAAAGATAAACAACAGACTCTAATCAAAATGCAAATTTGATCCACGTATCAAAACTATACAATAAAAAAATCAATCTAAGGAAAAAAAGGGTACTTAACACAAATAATAAACATGATAAAGGTTTGGGCAAACAGATTACCCGAATGAAAACTAAAAAGGATAGTGGGACTTTGGAGTCGTATTGAACAATGTAAATGGAACAATGTAAATGAGGGAGAATAAAAAAAACAGCAGAGAATAAGATATACAAAAGATATTTATCTTTAGAATATTCGCAGACTCAAAAAAATACACTCAGAGAATGTTCTTATGATTCTAAAAGAATAGAAAAAGAAGACAAGATTGTGTATCATTTATTAGATGGATAGAAAAATGGAAAAATAAAGCGGTTAATTAAAACAGGATTTTTAAGAATTGATTGTTCAAATGTGGTTTAATAAAGGAAAACAACATTTAATATTGAAAAATAATCCAAACATCATTATGACAGGTTACCCGGAAGACGATGTTAAAAATGCAGCAGAGATAAGGGAGTGGTTGACCAAATTAATTTCTGAAAAACAAGATGAGATAGAAAAAATGAAGATAACATTATCGTTAATTGACACTGTTTTAAAACAAGGGAGTTTTAGGACCGCAGCAAACCTTAATTTAAACAAAAAACCATTTCCAAACGAAAAATCATTTAGTGGTGAAAATGAAATTAAAAGAGACAATAACCCACAATTACAACGGAATCATGACGAACAATCACAATCAATAGAAACCAGGCAAATAAAAAGAATGAAAGACAATACTTTAATTGCAAATGTAGAAGTTTCAAGAGAAAAAATAGAGATAACACCAATGGAATCAATTAACTTTAATATAGACACCCCACCATTCAAATCATTTTTCATAAATAGAATTCTAGAGGGAATGAAAAGTAAAGATTTGGACAAAGTCAAACAAGGACAAATAGACACTGCAAACATAATTGCCTACAATACAGTACCTAAAGACAACAATGATAACACCATAAAAAAAATTGAAATCAAAAACTATAGAGACAAAGAAAGGGTAAACGAAATATTCAATACAGTGGCATGGGTGTTTACCAGAATGTTAGAAAAAAGTGAAAAATAAATGGATAAAATAATTGTTTTAGATTTTGGGTCACAATACAGTCATCTAATATGCAGAAGGATAAGAGAGTCCAATATTTATTGTGAACTATTGCCCTACAATACACCAATCAAAACAATTTTAGACTTCAAACCAAAGGGAATTATTTTTTCAGGCGGACCAGCCAGTGTTTACGAAAAAAATTCCCCAAAGCCAGATGAAAAAGTATTTGGCATTGGTGTCCCGATTTTAGGAATATGCTATGGGCACCAGGTCATAGTAGATCATTTCAAAGGAAGAATAAGAAGAGTCATAAATAGAGAATATGGGAACGCAGTATTAAAAATAAAAGATAAAAATAATTTGTTCAAAGACATCAGAACAAGTAACATCCAGTGCTGGATGAGTCACAGCGATACAGCAGAGATAATTCCACAAGGATTTGATATTTTAGGGGAGACCGATAGTTCATCCTCAGCAGCCATTGGAAATATGGAAAGAAAAGTATTTGGGTTGCAGTTCCATCCGGAAGTGGCGCACACCGAAAATGGGACTCAAATACTAAACAATTTCTCCAATGTAATCAGTGGAGCAAAACCAGATTGGAACATGAGTGATTTCATTCAAAGCAGTATAGAAAACATAAAAACAAAAGTTGGCAAAGATAAAGTGTTGTGTGCTGTCAGCGGCGGAATAGATTCAACAACAACAGCCGTTTTAATTCACAGGGCAATCAAAGAAAACTTGACCTGTATTTTTGTCAATCACGGATTACTAAGAGAGAACGAAGAAAATGTTGTAAGGGAACTGTTCAATGAAAAACTAGGTATAACCATTAAATATATTGAGGCACAAGAAAGGTTTTTACAAAAATTAAAAGGAGTATCGGATCCAGAAGACAAAAGAAAGATAATCGGAGAAGAATTTGCAAGGGTTTTTACAGAATTTGCAGAAGAAGAAGGCTCATTTCAATGGCTAGCACAAGGAACACTATATCCAGATGTTATAGAGAGTGGTGTATCCAAAGGTCCAGCAACAGTCATCAAAACACACCACAATGTAGGCGGATTGCCTAGCTGGTTGAACCTAAAGGTAATAGAACCTTTGAGGTATTTGTATAAGGATGAAGTCAGGGAGGCCGCCAAAATACTTCAAATACCCAAAGAATTGCTTTCAAGACATCCCTTTCCAGGCCCTGGACTCGCTGTAAGAATTTTAGGCGAGGTAAATGACGAAAAGATAAGGATATCAAAAGCAGCAAGTAAAATTGTAGAAGATGCATTATCGGAAGACAACATGTACAACAAAGTTTGGCAAGCCTATGCAATGGTAGGTGATGACAAAGCTGTTGGCATTTTAGGCGACAGGAGAATATATGGGCATATAGTAACGATAAGAATAGTTGAATCAAAAGATTCCATGACAGCAGATTGGGTAAGGGTCCCATACAATACCCTGGAAAAAATCAGTTCGAAAATAACAAATGAAATAGAAAATGTAACTTGGGTGTCATATGCAATATCCAGCAAACCTCCAGCCACAATTGAGCCCCAATAATCAATACCATAGCAACAATTCAGAAACAAGAAGACGAAAACACAAAAGATAAATCAATAAAGATGAATAACCTCAAGATTTTTATGGTAATAGAAAATCTCAAGTAAAGATTTTGAGATCATTTTTATTTTCATAGTTTATCTCAACAATAAAACAAATGTATAGATTTAGTCCTCAAGTACTACTTTTCCCTCTCCAATTACTAATATTGGATAACTAGAGATTGAAAAAGGATCGCCATTCCAAACTACAAAAGATGATTTGAACCCAGGGCTTATTTGGCCTATATTTGGTATCCCCAATATTCCAGCAGCCTCTGAAGTAATTTTAGATATTGCAGAAGGTCTTGATAATCCAAATCGCAATAGGTGCCTTAGAGTAAAGAACATGGTCCTCTGAAGAGTAATTGGGTGATCACTCATAAGAGAGAATTTGGCACCGGATTTTAATAGCAATTCAGCGTTTCTCCATTTATTGTGTCTTAGTTCATCCTTATTTGAAAAAGAATCCATGAGACCATAAATAATTGGGATTGAATTTGCTTTGAGGGCTGCAAAGATCTCTTCACGGTGTACATCAAGGCAGTGGTTTGCAACAACTTTCAAATTGAACTCCTTTGCCAGTTGAATAAGAATTCTCACATCGTCCTCTTTATGAAGATGTGTCATTATCCTGTGCTTATGATCAATCATATCCGTGTAAACTTCAGTATTTGGATCTACATCATCTATTGTTTTTTTTCTGATTTTAAAAGGTTTTGCATTTTTTTTGGCCTTGATGAAATTTTCCCTTAATATCGATACCACACCCATCCGTGTTGAGGGTCGTTTCCCTTTCCAACTTGTCATAGCGCGTGGATGAAATCCTAATGCCACCTTAATTCCAATATCCCAGATAAAAGCATCCTCAATATCTTTGGCAAAATTTCCTATCAAAACTATTTTGCCTCCAATCACATTACCACTTCCAGGGAATGCTGCGGAATAAAGAACACCATGTTCAACTGACTCTCTAAATGCAGGATCGTCCATGTATAGGCTGTGTAGTGCGTTTACCATAGGGGGTAGTAGAATCCATTTGCTCGTTTTCTTCATATTGCCCACTATATTCAGCGGACCTTTGCAATCCAATATGACTGTGTGAATCAATAAATGCAGGAGTAACAACAACATCATTGCCTTCAGCGATTATTTCGCCACCTTCTTCAGGTTTGCTACCATCAACATATTTTATCTCATCATTATCAAAACCAATGAATACGTCTTTTCTTTCGCTAATGCCATCAAACAAATAATTGGCTTTTATTGTTTTCATATTTCAAAGAACACATCCATTCATTTGCAACATACTTTAATTAACCCCATATAGAAAATAAAAGGAATACAACCAACATCAAAATTTGACTTTTGCAAAGAAAAGGAAAATTTCAGAACATACAAAACTACTGACTGGATAACGGACAAATAGACAAATTTTCATCCCCAATGGGTTTTGGGCAGCAATTATAAAACAATTTTAACCATCAGCACAATCTGAGAAAAATTACTAAAGCATTTCAG
>JBNJLU010000073.1:0-7449 GCA_050591185.1 Candidatus Nitrosocosmicus sp. | reverse complement strand
TGCAAGTTGCTTGGCCTTCTCGTCTGCAAGTTGCTTGGCCTTCTCGTCTGCAAGTTGCTTGGCCTTCTCGTCTGCAAGTTGCTTGGCCTTCTCGTCTGCAAGTTGCTTGGCCTTCTCGTCTGCCGCTTTTTTATTAGGAGGTACATAGCCCTTTGGAAATGTCATAAAGATACTATAAAAAGAATAAATTAATGTCTTTCTACTTCTCAAAAACGATGGAATATTAAATTAAAGACATCAGAGAGTCAAAGTTTTCTCTAGAATTGTTTCTTTTGTACTCCTTTAATAATTCTAAACACTCCATTTTTTTATTTTCATAATCGATAAATTTATTGATTTGTTTTGCTATGATGCCTTTAAAAAATAAACCCTGAAATGCAGATGTCAAGTTAGAAACTTTTCTGGAGGTACTTGCACTTTCGAAATCAATAATTGTGCAGGTTAGGCCATCAGGAGAGATTATTATATGATTATATAATTTATTTAATTGGCCATGATCCAGATTTATTTTATCTAAAACAAAACATTGATTCAATATATTAATAACAACCGACTTTATCAGATACCTATCTAATTTTGTATTTGAAAACCAATTTTCTATAGAGACCCCATCAAGAAACTCCATCAATAAAAAATCAACAGTACAAGAATGTACTTTAGGCCCTATGTTATGCATATTTGCAAGTTTATAGAAATCGAATTCAGGCTTCATACTAAATCTACAAGAATCAGTTCTTTTGATTTTTAAAGCCATGATTTCGTTTTTGGTATCTTCAACTTTTAAGACCAGGCCTTCACAGCCTTTACCCAAAATATTATTATTATATAAAATAGTATCACCCTCCAATACCACGAATCTTAAATTTAATGAAAAAAGATCTTTGATTTTTGTTACGTAATCAAGCGTACTGAACCTAGGATAGCACAATAAATCTATCAGATTGGGGGATGTTATAAGGAACTTATTAGAACAATCTACTATCGGTATACAACAACTCAAATATTGTATTCTTTACATGCTCACTAATATTTTTTTGCTGATCAATAGAACACACTTGTACAGTAGATAAAAAATCCGATTTTAATCCACTAGGAATGCCAATTAGATCAGGCTTATTCATAAAAACAAATTTCAAAAATTCTCTAGCATCGATGAAATCACGCGAAAGAAGGCAATTTAGTCTATTATCTGAAGTCATCCATTTGACTGGTGAAATGGAGTTTGACTTGACAAATTTTTCGGCATCATTATCCCTGAAAATATCCGGGCCTACTCGTTTATACAACTTAGGAATGGTTATGGATTCCATCAAAAACGCCAAAACACAATGTTCTCTTTCATCCGTAAAACAAACATTTTTAACGATTTTAAATCCATTTGACTCTATGAATTTTGATATGGAATTCATAGTTTTTTGTAATTGACCCCAGATTATATCAGGAGCCCTAAAACTAAATTTAAATTCAGTGATCAAGATACTGGCAGATAATAATTCTATCAGCTGGGGATCAACATTACGAATTTTTTTGATGTCAACAAAAAAATCATTTGAAGGATTTCTTAAAAAGACCTTTGAGCCTTGAATAAATGTTCCGGCAGATAAAGGAGAAATAGCAGTGCCTAAATTTCTATTGCTATCAACCGGATCTAATATTACTAGGAAGCTATTGAATCTTTTTTTCAAATTATCGGCATCAATAAGATTGTTATCAAGGTCAATTACGTTTTTATATACATCAAAATCGGAGAAATAATCCAATGTTGATATAAAGGAACCAAACTTTATAATTAAAATTTCACAGACATAGCCACTAAATCCCTTCCTAGATATTTCTGCGCCATAAACATTCAAAGATTTCAAAAATTTTTTTAGCAACCTAACTTGGTTCTTTTTATAATTATCAAGACTACGGACAACATAAAGCGTATGGAATGGAGAACGATCTGCTGCGCTTTTCCATTTTCCAAAAGAAACATCAAAGCAAGGGACAACATTGACTTTAACGGTTTCAACATATGCTTCAACATATGGGTGATCGGCATATCGAAGATATGGAGAAAAGTCTTTTAGTGATTGCAATCCTATTTCTTTTCCATAATTTTCAAAATCTTTGATATCTATTTGACTATCAAACTTTACAAATATATCAATATCGGTTTCTTTTTTAAGCCAGGTTCCCTTGGCAAAAGAACCACCAAATACAACGTCTTTTACGAAACCATAATTGTCTCTATCCGAAACAAAATTTGTAATTAGGTCTTTTACTTTACTTGCAACATTATTTAAATGGATTTTTTCTGAGTCGGTAGGTGTGCAATCATCAAGTATTTCATCAATTAAATCATTTATTTCAATATGCATTTCTTTTAGTGGCATTAATATAAAGCAAATCAGAATATACAGACCCATTTGACGTAATAGTGCTTTTTTTCAAACTAATTGTATTTACTTCTTCTTCTTCTTCTTCTGAAATAAGTCTATCTGAGGGAGAAGAAAGAAAATTAGGAATCATATAATTATTATGAATCCGAAAAATCGTAAGATGCGGAAAGAATTTTTGATTACCAGAAGAATTCCTACGTTCAATGTTGTTATTTCCATTGTCATATTTTTTTAGTACATCATTTATTTGAAAGCAGACATCATTTAATTTTTTATTGCTCTGATCATCTAAACCAAGCCAGATGATTCGTGGGGATCGCATATGCGGAAAAACACCCATTTTATCAAACAATATTTTAAAAGAGTCAAAACTAATTCTTGTTAGATCAGTCATTATATCTTTTGTTTCAATATCTGTTTTTTCTCCTAAAAATCTTATAGTTATATGCAGATTCTCTTTTTTTATTGGCTTTACATTGCGAGAATTAAATTTGAATTTATTTGAGAGATTGTTTTGTAATTTTTCAACACCAACTTTATTTACATCAATTGCAACAAATAACCGCATTTTATTATGTTAGTATCATCTCAGTATTATATCAAGTAATTCATTAAAAAATAAATTAAGTCACATAGTTTATGAAATAGAGGTCATTAAAATTTTAAAACGACTTGTAATATGTTTGACTGGAATGCCAGGGGCAGGAAAATCAACTGTCGCTAATTTGCTCAAAGAAAAAAACTTTCAAGTTATTATTATGGGCGACATTATAAGAGAAAAAGCACTTGAAGAAAAGATGGAATTAAACGATGAAAATTTAGGCATGCTAATGAAGAATTTAAGATATGAACATGGCAATGGAATAATTGCAAAACTAATTTTGCAGAAAATAAAAAAACTTGATGATTTCAACAAGTTTGTTGTAATAGATGGAATTAGGAGTTACGAAGAATTTAAAATTTTAAAAGATCTGGATTTTGTAAAGCTATTAGCTATACACGCCTCATCAAATACAAGGTATAATCACATAAAACTAAGAGATAGATCAGATTCCCCCTCTAATTATGAAAAATTTTTACAAAGAGATAAAAGGGAAATAGACATAGGAATCTGTGAGGCAATAGCATTAGCTGACGAAGTAATATCTAACAATGCCCTTACCATCGCAGAATTTAGAAACAATGTTGAGAAAATTATCGCAAGATGGGTTACAGAATTTAGAGATTTTGAAGAAAAAGGAATCATTACCGCATAATATGACTATGATAAACGAAAACAACCACAAGTACAGAGATTTAGAGATAATAGTTCTAGCATATGTTAATCCTACTGAAGAGATAGAAAAAGTGTCTTCTGCAATAAAAAATGTTTTTCCAGAGTCTGTCCTAATACTAAAAGACAACAAACTGTACACATCTACTGAAAAAATGGAGGTATTTAAAAAAGTAAAAGATCAAATAAGATCAAAGTCTGCTTTATCGGTTTTAAAAAAAATTTTATTTAGCAACCAAAACATGGACACAACATGGTTCTTATTGAATAAGCAAGCAGCATTTTCTAAAGTCGTTGCACTAATTGAAGACGAAGATGAATCGCCATTAGGGCCAATAAAAATAACAATAAAGAATCAGAATATAGAGGAAATTATCAACTGGTTTGAAAGATAAAATGAGAAAATGTTTCGGTATAAAAAATCATTCCGCTGAAAGGTCCCAGTATGTCGCATCCTTAAATTCTATTTTAGGTTTCCCCAAAGATTTCCATTCCTTAAAGGATTTGGGGTAAAGTTTTACATTTGAAATTCCAGCTGTTTTTAAAGCAAAAAAAACTAATCCAGACAAGGTTCCCACACTTCCACAATAAGTTATAATTTCACTATTAGAGTCGATTCCCCTATTCTCCATAAATCGTTTAAGTTCAGAAGGATTTCTTAAAATGGAGTCTTCTGAACGTATCATGGTATATGGAATATTTTTTGAATTTGGAATGTGTTCTGTTAGGAAATTTAGTCTTTCACGAGAATCAATTATGACTTTATTTTTATCATTGCGGGCATTTTCGACGTATTCAGCATCCGCATAAATAGAATAATCAATATCGATAGAGTGGGAGGATTTGGGGAATTTATTAGATTTTTTTTCTATTTCCAGGCCCATATTTTTCCAACCACTATAAGTAACCTCTAAAAGGGAGACATTCTTATGTCCAACAAATTTGAAAGACCATGCAACTCTTGAAGCTAGAGCCCCAAAAGTATCATCATATACAACTACCGGAGTATTGTCGGCTATTCCCAAATTATTCATAATCTTAATTATGGATTCGGGAGAATCATCGGATAATAAGTCAGCTAACGGTAAAGAAGCAGAAGTAGGTATATGACCTTTTAGGTATTCATCCTTTTTTCTAACATCTACAACTCTAACTTTATTTTTTTTTATTAAAGTTCTTAATGTATCTACATCACACACTAAATTTAGTGTAGACAGTGACATCGTGTTTTCTTTCTTAATGATGTTTTTTTTTAACTTCACATCATACTTAATGCCATTTTTATTTTTTGTCTTTGTTAGATCACTCAAGCAGCGCATTCTCCCCTTGCAGTTTTTGCGACAAAGTTTGAGTCGGCGCCATAATCTTTATACGAATCAGGGTTTTCTGCAAAAGAAGGCAACTCGGTAATAGGAACAAGGATTTTTTTAAGATCATCCAAAGTCTTTATTTTATCATTGCCATGACCTGCAGTAACTTTGTGTATCCAATCATGTAAATTCTCATTGCCATTTTTTTCTTCTTTAAAGCATTCGATTATTTTAAGAACTACGTCAATAACTCGCTTGGCTGGGACACGCATGATAGTCTTTCCTAATTCACCAGTTTCACCTGTGCTACCCGCAAAAAGCATTGTGTATATAGGAGCCATTGAATTTGCAATTCTACTGGCTCCACCATAAAATCCAATGGTTGCTACTTCATGTTGACCACAAGAATTAGGGCATCCACTAATTTTTATTGTAGAAGTACGAAAAGCAGGATCCATGTCAAAATTTAATTCCAGGAATTTGCTTTGAATCTCCTTAGCAAGTCTGTGGGAATTAGTTATAGCAAGATTGCAGGATGTCGTTCCAGAACAACCTACTGCAGAAACAAGGGTATTAGCACCAGGATTACCGAGACCAATACCAGACAATTTAGTGAAAACTTTGGGTATTGATTCGGATTTAATATATCGGATGAAAAAGTTTTGTTGTGGAGTAGTTCTGGCCTTTTGCTCTAAAGAAAACTCTCTAACACATTCCGCTAATACACGAAGCTGATTTGACGTAATATCACCAGCGCCCAATGTTATGTAAATGCCATAATATCCTGGTTGTTTCTGGGCAACCACATTAGTATTTAGCCACCTATTATATGGGGTTTGTGCAATATCAGAATTAATCAATGGTAGCTTTCTCTTGCTAGAGATGGTTGAAAGAGAATTTGCATCGGCATTAATACTTAAGGCACTATCAAAGGCATTTTTTGTAGGTATCGACATTGTTGCTTCTACTATTACACGTTCTTTTAACAACAACGTTTGGAATTTTTCCCACCCCAGTTCATTAACTAAATAACGCATCCTATTTCTTGCAAGGTTTTCGCGATTGCCCAATCTATCATAGAGTCTAATAGTAGATATTGAAGTGGATAAAAGTCTAGATTCAGGTGTAAACTCTTCTAAGAGATGCCCTATGAATGACGCGGCTCCTAGTCCCCCTCCAAGGTATATCCTAAAGCCACGGATTCCATCACGAATGGCAGGAACTAGACCTACGTCTGCAATTCTTACAAAACCATGCTCGGAGCAGCATGCAAAATTAAATTTAAATTTCCTTGGCAAATTTTGACATAAAGGATTTCTTAAAAAGAATTTTGCAACAGCCTTTGCATGCATAGTAGCATCAAAAGGTTCATTAGTGCATACTCCTGCAAAATGGCTACACATAACATTCCTAATAGTATTCCCACAGGCTTCCCTTGAAGTTAAACCCCCTTCAGCTAGGCCTCTGACTACTTCACTAACATCTTCCAATTGCACCCAGTGTAATTGTATATTTTGCCTGGTGGATACATGGGCTGAACCTATAGAAAACGTTTCAGACAAATTGGCGATTTTTTCCATTTGTTCTGGGCCGATATCACCCCCAGGAACCTTTATTCGTATCATACTAAATTCACTATTCAATCTAGAACCATAGGCACCGTTTTGAAGTCTAAAGCGCCTAAATTCATCAGCATTTAATTTATCTTGGCGATAAAGTTTTACTTTATTAGCAAAATATTCCGATTCTTCTACCAATCCCCAGTTTTCATCTGGGTTCAAATGTTTTTTTTTTGAGGATGAAAGAATATCAGGATCAACAGAATGTACCAATGTTATTATAATATGGATTGTAAACCATATATCTTTTTTGGATAATTATAGGATGTAAAAATTTAAAAAAAGAAATAACAAAGAATTAGAAAAATTTATACGTACATTCAAAAAAACAATATTGAAGGTGGGGTCGTAGCGAAGCCTGGAATCGCAACGGGCTCCAGATCATATAATGGGCAATTATAGAAGAAACCCGTGGATCAGGGGTTCAAATAATATGTCTTTGTAAACATATTAGAACAAATCCCTTCGACCCCATCCGATTTTCTTTAGCTAAAGGAATTATAAGGTTGTAAATTCCAAGAAATACAACTTAAACAATAAAGTTTTACTAAAGTTAAATAGCCTTGAATGCCAGATAATATTTAGAAAATCAGCTATAAGAGATAGACAGACATACTCTTGCAATAATTTAATTTAAATTATATTAATCGCATACTTGCATACAGATATTTAGTCGTTATTTTTTAGGAACATTGGCTTTAAATGTAATTCATATTCAGTATTGCTTATTTAATGATAAATTTTTGGTTATCCACTAAAGTAAGAACATAGTCATAAATTCAAGACAGGACAAAATGTTTCATCTAATGTTGTAAATAAATTATAAAAATTGTCAATTGATAAAATAACGGCTTTTCTGGATG
>JBNJLU010000072.1:0-7472 GCA_050591185.1 Candidatus Nitrosocosmicus sp. | reverse complement strand
TGCATCCAACGCAAACTGATTTACGGGATTGATTTGCAATGCTTTATTGAAATTGTCTATCGCTTCGTTATATTTTTGAATTTTAATAAACACAATGCCTTTATTTATTAAAGGCGCCAAATGTTTGGAATCACTCTCTATGGATTTATCAAAAGCCGAAAGAGCTTCGGTATATCGGTTACTATTCATTAAAGCAAGACCCTTCAGATTATAGGCGCGTGAATTGTTGTTGTCCATTGATATGGCCTCATCAAGTTTTTCCAAGGCTTTGTCGTATCGCTGTAGCCTGTAGAGGGACAATGCTTTCTTATTTAATGCGTAGATGAAATCTGGGTTAATTTGCAATATTTATCACATGATTCTATTGCCTAAATAAGGATTTAAAGATCTTTCCATTAGGATATATAGTAAAGATGTTCCATTGTATTGTATGCATAGATCCCCCTGAGGATTGTAGAAAAACGTGTCTGTGCTCAAACACGTTCTTTTCAAAAGCGTAAAAAACAGCAGAAATACTCCAAGAGATTGCAATTCTTTTCCTTCTGTGGTTGAAAAGCCATGTCCTTTGCCCCCACTGGAAAATCTAAAAGCAACAATTGTTCTTGGCAAGCTGTTCCTCAATTGTGACATGTTAAATAATGGTTGTGCTCTATCATGCTATTGTAGTTAAGGGCTAAGAAAATCCCTCAGTCAGCACTTTACACTACTCGAATCTCGATTTGATTGTGAAAGAAGGTGCTGTATTATTGTTTGGACCGAACGGTGGAGGAAAAAAAACTACTGCAGACCAATACCTTTGCATTTTCTTTTTGCAACGTTTTCGCAAACCCAAAAATGGGAAAAGCGGCAAAGTAACTCTAATAACAATAAAGTGTTACTAAAAGAAGCCTTGATTGGGAATGGCGTTAATCATGTTTATAGTGTCATGCATTTAGATTTCACGGGTATTCTTTCTTACACAAATGACGGAAAAAAACGCGTTTCTTGTCCGTAAAGACTCATTTGATTCAAATGGGGATAAGCCATAAAATTTTGGAATCACCATTAGCCATGATGGTATCTATTTTAGGAACAGATATAGGTGTTTTCCAACCTGGGGCCATTGCGATTTTACAATATCGTTGTTTATTTGTTTGGTTCGTGATAAAGGTTAGTGATAAAGGTTAGTGATAAAGGTTAAGTATAATGCCAGAATGACTTTAATGCTTTTATAAAATCATGAGACACCATGATAATGGATACAGATGACTTTTAAAAAATCAGCATTTCGCATTCTTCAAACTTTGTATGATATGTCTGATGGGGATGTTGGCAAAGACATTGTTATTGCCCATATTGCACATAGTGCAGGAATAGATGAGCAAACAGTTTATGATCTCTCGCGACATTTGGAGGCAAAAGGACTTGTTAGTATCCCTATCAAGCCAAACTTGGGCGTAGATCACTCTATTTCCATTACTGAAAAAGGATTGAATGAAATTAAATCACAACAACGTGAGAAATAAACATGAATAGTCTTTAGCTCGATAATTTATAGGTTATAAACCTAATTACTAAAAGACCAGGTGGACAAACCATGCTGATAGGTCTGTTTCTTTTTTTTGGGTTTCAGCCCGCTTATTGAACTTAATTTGGTCATTTTTTTATTCTACCGCATTGCTACGGCTTTATCAATGGGCACATTAGGTTCTTGTTTGTTATTCAATCTGCCATTTGTTATCTTCACATAGCTTAATTTTTTTGGTTTATGTGTCGTATGATGAGTAAAGTGTGGGTGCATCTATCGTCATAACCATGACTATGCCATGAACTGGTATGAATTGGGTCTATCTAGGCATATCCCTTTTTTTTGTAATGTGGGGCCTTTGTATTGATTTTATGGCAATATGGCGACTATGAACCTTTGTGTCCACTACAAAAACAGAGGTTATTGTAGGGAAACTTGGGCTGATTTTTATAAAGTGATCGATATTGAATATATAACTAACTAGAGCAAAATTTGTTTTTGTTCACTTTTTGGAATCCGCCCAAAAATGATGCCTATTATAACTGGAAAAAAAGTCTAACGCATAGACAGACATTCTTCGTGAGACCATTCCCGCTTGAGCGGTGTTATCTTTTTTGTACGCGGCGGCTCATCCCACCAACCCATCAGCCCATGACACCTGCTGCACCTAAGCTCAGTCCTTGAATTGCTTATCTTAAAAAACTCTATCGTCTTAGAATCAGTCATCCAACGGTTACAGTTGCAATTTTTAGTCCAATGCAATGCGATATATAATAAGTAACATATTATATTATGTGATCCAATTCTTAGTGGCTTTTAAAATAATTAGAAAATAATGTGTTAAGGTGCGGGTATCCTAATGAGCTCATGCCAAAATATTGTTTATTAATTAAAGTCAAATGGCGTTAAAAGGCAACATAGTTAAAATCAGTTATCCATATGTCTCAAGGGTTTGTTTTGTTTTATTATGTGCCAGTAACATGTATTGTCAGAGGTAAAAAAACAAACACGCCTGATAGAGCGGGAAGAAAAATAGTACTCAGAACCCTTATTGACTAATGCCGCTATAAAACTCGACACATTGTGCATTACTGTATACGCTCTTTTTGGTTATCATATCCAGAATCTTTTGGACAACATCCTCGGGTTTATGCATTTCATTCCTTTTACAATGCAAACTGTAACCCAAATTAACGGCGTTGTTTATCATCTGGGTGTCGATCTCGCCAGGGCATATTGTCATAACCCTTATGTTATAGTCATTAACCTCTGCTGCCAGGCTTTCGCTTAAGCCCATTCCCCCAAATTTACTTGCGCAATATGCAGACAGCTTGGGAAACCCCATTTTGCCTGCGCCAGAACCAACGTTGATTATGACTCTTGAGTTGCTTTTTACCATATGTGGAAGGACTGTTTTGCAAAACAGAAAAGTGCCAGTAAGGTTTATGTTGATTGTCTTTGCCCGTTCTTCATCAGACGTATCCGCCAAATTTTTGTACAGCAGAATGCCTGCGTTATTGACCAACACATCTATTCCTCCAAACATTTCCATCGTTACTTTAACAAGGGAGTTAACATCCGAGGTATCACATACATCACATTTTAACCCCATTACTTGTGTTGCTGGTTTGTTCTTTGAAATGTTCTTTGCCCTTGCCACCGACATGATTTCATCTACTGTTTTGCCTGTGTCGCCTTGGTTCCTTGAGCAAATGACTACATTGTACCCCCTTTTTGCCAATAATCCAGCCGTTGCTTTTCCTATGCCTTTGGTTGAGCCTGTAATAATTGCAGTTGGCACTGTTGCATCATTTACCTTTACCATAAAAGGGGAGAGCGGTGTGAGTATCTATATGTGTTTTTTTGTCTCTGGATCGTCGACCTGGGCAAGCCTTGTTATAATTGTTTTTCCATCTTTGGCCTTTACATCCAGTGTATCGCCATCAATGACTTTTGTAACAACAAAATTGAGACTTGCAGTGGGGATAGTTGTTGTTCCCATTGTCTGGTCAAGTGCGATAGATTGGAATGTTACCAAATATATCCATATCGCTATCGTAAAGGTTGGAATTTTGGTTCCAAATCCAGTGATTGCCTTATCGTCCATTATATGGGATTGATATCTTTAATTAAAGTAATTTAGGGTTTTAAAAATTGCAATATCTGTGGTGTGGATTTAACGCCTTTTTTTTCGTGACGCTTTGGTCATAATGGATACAGTATATGTGTCTTTGAGATCTTCTGGAGATGTTCTTTTCTATATTTTGTTTACGCATTCAAAAGTATTGTTTCTTTTCCTTTTGTTAGTTTTCTCAATTACTTGAGTGTCTGTTGCTATAAATGGATAGTGAATTTTAAAATCATCAAAAGTACATTGCCGTATCATGGGATCATTTAGATCATGTGCCTAAACTGCATTCATTTGGCGGTTTACCCTATGAATGTACTGATTTTGTGTGTTCCTCTTTTTCCTCTATAGTATCAAAAACAATTCTACAAACCTGGCAGGTTCTAAAAGGTTTTTCACTAAAGGTTGGCGTTTCAGGCATATCTTTCTAAGAGATATGCAATTGCGGATATAAATATATAATCAATCCCAGAAGATGGGAAAGATTGAAAATGCTGATATTCATGTAGAAAATTGATTGAACTTATTTAAGTTTGGAATTGAGCATTTTTCAGTTAAAGAAGCAAAATCCAATCTAGCCATTTGGATTTAAAACAAGAAGAACAAGCGCAAATCATAAACGCAATCAAATGTATGGGTATGCTCACAGAATATGTGTATCTTCAAAAAAAAATACGCTATAGTTTAGTCAAAATTTGATTCATTCTCCATTACCGTGATCTTTGGATGTAATGTCTGCAACCCTAAGAGGCTCTGGAATCAATTCTCCTGTCTTTGTGAGTGCTCTAACCAGCTGCACTGCGGTAGGTAGGCTTATCCTATGGCCGGTACTCACATAAATCGTTTTCCTTGGTTTGGTGTCTCTTTTTATGGCATAACCAAGGATCTCTTCGTTATATTTAACAAAACCATCCGATTGGAGGCTTCCACATAACAAACTTTTTGCAACTCCAATGGTAGGCTTATTTGTGATTATGCCGATATAGCATGCTAGGCCACATCTTCTGGGATGGAGCATCCCATGTCCGTCAATGAGTAAAATCTGAAAAGGATTCTTAAGCAATTCTAAAGCATGCCTTATTGGATTTGATTCCCTTAACATAAATAATCCTGGAACGTATGGGAATTTTGCGATACTTTTGCTCCTGACTACTTCTACTGTTTCCAAGGTGTTTTTTTTGACTATAACCGCTGAGCAATGTGCAATTTCCTGTTGGTATGATACATCCACTCCGCAAACAAATTCAATCTCTGTCAAAATCGTTACTCATTGTAATCTTTTTTGCGAGTTGTTCCTGAAACCTTTTTACATTGACATATGAATTGTTATTGTCCAGATCAGAAATTTATGATAATGCTATTAAAGAATTCCTTTTACACAACTGGCAAAATAACTTTTACTAAATTGAACAATTATTTTTATGGGGCCTAAAATACTTAACATTGCCTTCAGATTCTCTTTGTCACCTCATAAAAACATACGATAATGACCAAAAACTAATGATTCAGCAAACTCCATATCCGTAACAATTTTTGATCAGACAGTCACAGTAGTGAATACTACAATACAAACAGCTTTTGATGCATGAATATCAAGATGTTTGGATTTGAGAAAACAGATGGTCGCACAGGATTATGATGTCAGACAAGCATGGCTAGGATTAAGAGAACTGTCATGGAGAGCAATAACAAAAAATTGAAACACGATACTTGTGGGCCTGTTATATCTGTTAATCATAATAAATCGCATATGGGGTTTACTAGATTGCTGTATGTTGTTGTTGTTGGGCGGCCCTTCAACTGTACCGACCAACATATCTAATAAACCCCTTTTCAATTGCAATCACCTCATTAATATGTTAATGGATGTGACTGCTATTACCACAATGACACTACTTTAAAGATATCGCCAGAATAAATGAGATCATGTTTTTTTCAATATTGTGATGAGGGGCAAAAACTCTAAAGACCCTGAGTGAGTATTGTCACATTATTTTATCAAAAAGCCATATGCCAATATTTGATAATGGATTCAAGGTGTAATGTAGTTTGAACCTTAAAGTATTAAATATGTCTACCCGGTAATTTTTGTTCTGCATGTGTCAGTGTTCTTGCCAAATCGTTCTGTCAGATGTTTCAAATTATTTACGGGTATAGGCCATGCACCTTTATTAATGATGGTTGTTTGGTAATATGCAGTATTTTGATATTGGTGTGTATTGCCCATCCTTCAAAATCGCCGTGAATGGTAAAAGAGTTTGAATCGTTGCCACTGTTATAGAAACTGTTGCTTTATTAAATTGCCAAACTCCGAATCTGACATGGTTTTTTTTGCTTGCATTACAGTAGCAGCGTCATTGCCTGCAGTGTATCTCAGTTGTGGGTTTTCAGACGTTATGGCCTGTAGTATAACGTTTGCCACTTCTTCTGGTTGGGAAGTTGAAGGATTGCCCATCATGGATTTAAAGTGGTTCTCTACCTTTTGCATCAGCGAAAAGTATGGGGATTCTCTGTCTACAGCTTTTTTTGCCATAATGCTTGAGTTCATTATGTTTGTCCTGATAAACCCCGGTTCAACTATAACCACTCTAATTCCAAAGGGCTCCAATTCGTATGATAATGATTCACTTAAACCTTCTAATGCGAACTTTGTGCTTTGATATGCAGACAAAACAGGAACACCGACGCGACCTCCAACTGAGCTTAAATTTACTATTGTCCCACTGTTTTGCTTTCTCATGATTGGAAGAACTCTCTGCGTTACCCGTATTACGCCAAAAAAGTTTGTCTCAAACTGTGCTTTAATCTCTTCCATTGATAAATCCTCTAGAGATCCAAAAAGCCCATACCCTGCATTGTTTACCAATACATCGATTCCATTGCCTTCAGCTGCTATTTTGTCAATTGCCTCTTTGACGGATCTGTCATCGTTGACATCAAGCTGAATGATTTCCAATGGCAATTTTTCCTTATTGGCTATTTCTGCTATGCTTTTGGATTTTTCAAGGTTACGCATAGAAGCATACGTGTGAAATCCACTTTTGGCTAACAGGAGGGATGTTTCATATCCTATGCCGCTTGAGCTACCGGTAACAAGGGCAACATTTTGTTTTTGCACCTGAATACTAGATGTAAAAAGTATATAAATTGGTGACCGGTTGGAGACATGACAATTAGTTAATCTATTGCTACGTAATGCCCTTGTTTTTTATTCTTTAGGGCTAAAATGCGTTAAACTTTAACGTTTTGCCAAGTAAATTGCCATATATGGTTATATGGATAGGAACGTAAAATTGTTGAATTTTATTAAGTCAAGGCGTTTGCTAGCATTATAAAATACATAATAAATACATAAACACCGCGTCATTTTGAAAAAATCTGTTTAGCACTTTAAATCAAAAATTGTTAAGCAATAGCAACAAGATTGACTAGACAACGCAAACTCAAAACCTTAACCTAGAATTAGCCTAATAAAAAAACATAATATCTCAAAGGGGGACTGTTATCGGCATTAGTCCAATGTGCCAGTGCATTTACAAAGCTCTTATTCATGTTTGCCTATGGTGGATACAGTTACCAACATATAAAATGAAGTTGAATCCCCCCCTTGGATTCACACAATACCATTACATCAAATGGTCGAATCGAACGTAAAAGTGGTGCATGCAGTTGACTGCAGGAATTTTTCCCCTAGTTCTTGAATAATTCTGCTTGTGGCCTTCCACCCCGTACAATGGCAGGGAATCAGATACCTTGGGTCCATCCTTTTCAATTCTGATATTGTTGGTTCTATGGCCTCCTCATAAATTCCTCCACCAGTTAGGTGAAAACCACCTA
>JBNJLU010000071.1:0-7505 GCA_050591185.1 Candidatus Nitrosocosmicus sp. | reverse complement strand
ATTCTATGAACAGAACATAGAACACAAAATTATCAAAATCAAAAACTAATATAACTCTGACTCTATATAGATTAAAATAAAATGATTTATCGTATTTCTTCTCCTGTGTTTTATCCCACAACATTATCGATATCTGTTTTCTCCACTATCGTTTTAATTATTCTGTTGCCATTTTTTGGGACAGCCGAAGCCATTTTTGTAGGCGAGCCCAATTTATCCGCCAAAAATCCATTTGGCGGAGGGCCCCCAGAGATAATCATGACTTTGGATGGCAAGGCATACCCCGGGGAACTGCGAAACTTCGTTTGGAATAGCGGAGATGTGGACGATAATCTTCCGGTAATTGAACCACCCCGTGACAACATCACTGCGATAGTTCCAAACATCACGGTAACAATCGAGAAGGGATCCCAGATAAAGTTCAGTGTAAAAGACAACCCTGCACCGGAAGTTCAGCCAGACAGCCTGTCTGTTACTGCCTATACTTTAGATGACTACCCTGTTAAAATACTGGGTATGTCTAATGACAAAACAGATACTTTTAATGTTGATTTGGACGAAGGAAGATACATTCTTTTGGCTGTGGCAACATGGCTCCCAAATGAGGGGAATTACCAAACAATAGAGGGACTCGTTTCACGTACATATAGCATTAACGTAACAGATAAGTGATATACACAAATCCCTATAGCAGAAATCAAATCAATCTTTTATTATGTGAACTGTTTATCTATTTATTATTTTTATCTGTAGAATCATTGTTATTATTATCCTTAATTGTCCTGAAACATCATTTAACATTTATGAATATTGTAATCATTCTAAAAAGTAATGTCTATAACAGGGCCTAAAACCTTCGTTTTCTTTGATGAAGTTATTTGAGGATCAATACCTCTGTATCCGATTCTGGATGGAAACATATTTCATTTTATAATGTGTGACAGCGTTTTAGAAGTTTCTTCTTAATGACGAACCCGAGGATAAAAATACAAACCATCGTATATGTGCTCTGAAGGTGTTCTGCTGTTTCTATTGTTTTCATTTATTTGGGTGTTGTTTTCAGATACAATCTTTAAAACAGCTATTTCGGCAAAAGGGTCTAAACCTACAACTGTGGCTTTGTAAGCAGATCCATCAGTAAAAGTTATGCCGTATTCTTCATCGGCATTCTCTCCCGCTACAACATGGTAATTGGTAACAATGTGACCTTCCTTATCATATACAAAACCTGAACCCAGCCGAGTATTGCTCGGTATATCAGAATTTTGGGTAACTTGAATTACGGATTGGTCCACTTTCTCAAATAATTTTGATAGGAAATCGCCTTCAAGAATATCAGAATTTTTAGTGGATGATAAATTATTCTTAATGAAATCTTTATCACTATTACTTATATTGCCTAACTGCTGTTGCGCATAGGCCTTAGTTACGAAAGAATTTTGAATGTATGTATCATGCTCTGTGTTTACAGGTAAATATATCGCAAATGATAACATTACAAGTAAACCCAGTAGCACAGACGTTTTTCTATAATCAATTATCATGATTGCAGTAGCACATTATTTCTTATTGTTAAAAAAGATATTTACACTACATATGGTAAACGGGTAATAAGAATAGAATACCACGACACGGACATAATTTTGAATTATGATCTAATTGCTTTTCTGGTAAAAAAGATCATGGAGTTTTGTCATCAAACGGTAAAAATCATCAATGTAAAGTTATCGATGAAAAAATGATTTTAATAATGTGTTTAATCATTTGTATTCCAGGGTGTTTTCGTGGTTAATTATGTACCAAAGCATTTTTGAAATCAATTACATTGTGTTGTGTTCTATTTTTTTTCTCTGGCGACATGGTATATTTGTAGCATGGAGGAATAATAAATCTAGGAGAAATCCAATGGTAACGCAAGATAATAAATTGCAATGAGATAGGGATATAGTCTAATTATACGAGATATCGGTATCTCAATCTTTTTATTTCTTATAACGTCTGATGGGTGTCGACTGTCATAACACATATCATTTATCTCAACAAACAGAAGAATTTCAAATAAATTGTAGCAGCATATGCTTCTGAATATTCTTTAATGCAGCCGAAGGTTCACTTAATTTATCTACATCTTCTGGGGCACACGCATATGCAGTTACTGCTACTCATATTCCTAAGCAAGATGATCTGTCACAAAAAGACGTCTTGAGTAAAATTTTCAATAGGGCCAAAGAGACAATTGCCGTACATTTAATTAAAGATAAAAATACCAAATTTAGGATGTTTGGCATGTTCAAAGATGGAACCTTTCGGTACCGAAAGGTCCTTTAATGTTTTTTATTGGATTTTAATAAAATACAGTTCGATTGGTAAAATTTATTCATAAAACCAATCCATTGGCATGAAAAACATTTACCATATTACCGAAGATCTTCCAGATTGCTTGAGGAATTGTTATTGCGTCCTTTTTTGGATTTGTTGTTGCTGTCTATATCTACCTGTGCTTGTGGGATTGTCAGATCCAAGCCATGTTTTTGGAATGAATCGTAGATTCTTTTTCTTATTTCGGATTCAACTCTAAGAAACTCATTTGGATTATTGGTGTATGCCCTCAACTCATAAAGTGCGCTATAATCGTTAAACTGTGTAAGAAGCACATGCGGATCATCAACCTTATTGGGACCCGTACTTTGGAAGACATCCATATCATGAAAGGAAGAGGATATTATTCCTTCAATGTCTTTTGTTGAATCTATAAGTAAAGTTTCTATTAGCCTCCTATTGCTATTATATGTCATAGAAACATTTACAGATATTTTAAGAATGCCAAATCCACTGTAATTGACTATTTGTCTTTGCAATAGTGTCTGGTTTGGTATTGCCACAAGTTCGTTTCGTATTGTCCTGATTTTTGTGTATATCAAGCTAATTTCAATTACATCTCCAATCAAGCTTTCATCCTCAGTGATTCTTATCTTATCTCCTAGTTTGAATGGGCGAGCAGCCAATAGCAAAATGCCTGCAATGGCGTTACTAATTGTGTTTCTTGAAGAAAACCCAATGATGGTGCCTGCAGAAATACTAACTGCTCCAGCGGCAACCCCACTCACGGATGAAAAATGAAATATGACAATTATTGTTGTAATTATAATTATGATTAGTTTCAGTATAGAATTGATGCCTTTTAGCTGCCTTCTGTCTATATTTAGCGAATCGGCAGATTTTTGGAGTGCATATCGTATAATAAAATAAATTGAAATTGCAGCAGCTATTGCTATGATAGAAAAAATGATGCTATCCCAATACATGCCCAATTCTGATGCAATAGTTTTTAGTGGTTGTGGAGATGACGATGTTATCGATTCTGATTCCAATCCCTCATTTACACTGCCACTACTGCTTTCGCCTGGATCAACATCAATACCTGTAATTTCCTCTTGGGCATACACCATTATGACAATCATTAACAGATGAAACATCATTATAATAAGATAATGTAATAGCGAATTATTATAAAAGGTTAAATGTGTTCTAAAAAAAGAGCTTAATAAAGTTTGTTGCACACTTTACAAATGATCTACTATAAGGATTCACTTGTTAGAAAAGACGGATATTCTATTTCTTTAAATGGGTTTAGATTTGTAACAAAGTACTGTTTCCCATCTCTGTTCTAAAATGTATAAAAAAAGCACCAATTCCAAACTTGGATGAGAGAAGAAGACTATTTGGAATAGAAATGATTACCATATAATAAAAGAAATCAATTCAGCGTTTTTATCACCGTAGGGGGACTTGATAATATAATCATCCATAATCCTAAAAAAAAGAAATTATTCGCCATTATCTGGAATTAAATTGAAGACATGTCATAGATATGAGTATGAATTTATCAAGATTATTAGACTAATGGGTAATGTATTCTATTAATCAGTCACCATAACAACAATGGAATGGATTTTATTAGTGTATTTTTATCAGCGATATATCATAAAATAATATTTTACTATTAATGTTAAAAGATGTTATATTATTTGAATTCAAATTAACTGGACATTATTGATATTATTTTAAATGTAAAACAAGAAATTACAAGATGAATATGGACCTTTATAGTAAACACTGATTACTGCTATAAATATTCTATTTATCGATGATCGATAAAAAAATTATAGATCTGAGAAATACGTAGTTTTAGACAGATTTTATATGATCTTTTACTATAATTGCAAACAAACACAGGAGTAATAACGCAAGATTTGATCTATAGTTCTTTGCGTAAATAAAAAATTGCAAAATAATTTATGTTCGGGGTATTGTTATCGTCATATCAAAATTCAATTAATTGCTACTATTCAGTTTGCTTGAGTCGGTTGCTGGTTTCCTTGAAACACTCATCACATAGCGTTTTATTCAACTCAGACACAAAAAGTTTACCGCAAGAAGCACATTTGATCTTATGTTCTTCATACATTGCCATATATTATTATAGTTAAAGTATTTATGGGTAATTGGTATGATGTTTTTTGATTTATCATTTATGTAATTATATATTACCTTTTGAAGAGTTGATAAATCAAATAAAGATGCAATCTATGAATGGCCCTATAACTAAGCACATTTTACCTTATATGCATTTTTTTATATGGAACAAATGTTTTGAAAATATCAAATGCTTTAGATATGTAGACCACCACAATAACAAATATTATCTATAAGTAAACCGTATCTTCCATAATTATGAATTTGATGATGCTTTTCTCATCTATGGTTTTTTTCTCATCATTTTGCCTGCAATTATATGATTTGGGGTACGTACAAGGTCAGCCATCTGTTAATTCAACCTGCATGGTAAGAGGCGATTCTAGCCCTCCACCTCCTTTTCTAGTGATACTTTGGGAGCCTAATGGCGCCTGCAACTCAACCATTGATCATTTTCTTCCGTTTTACGAGATAAAATCCGTTATTTTCCAGGACGGCAGATTTATCATGTTTCTTGAATCATAAAGTAAAGGTAGCAATGGCTGAACAGATATAAAATATGTGTTAGGGCCTTTAATTTATTCCGACAACCGAATTTAGATATCAAACGTGGTTTTTTTTGCGGCTGAACTCTTTTGCTATGTCTTGAAATTGGTTAAAGTGTACTGAATATGGTGTAGATAAATCAATGCCCCTCAGTTGAAATAGTTCATATATTTTTTCTCTGATGTCTGATTGTATTCTCATGAATTCATTTGATCTTTTGGTATATGCCCGCAATTCAAATATTGCAGCAAAATTATCAAATCTTTTCAATATAACATATGGTTTTGGATTGTCTGAGATTATGCCTGGGGTGCTGGAGGCAGATTCTATAAGCAATGATTTTACCTTCTCCTTATCTTCCTCATAGCCTACGCCTATTTCAACTGCTACGGCTAAATACTGAAACCCGCTATAATTTACTATCTGGTTTTGTAGCAACGATTGATTAGGAATGGTAACGAGTTCGTTTTTGATTGTCTTTATCTTTGTATATATGAGGGTAATCTCAACTACATCCCCCAATAGGCTATCGTCGTCTGTTGTGCTGATTCTGTCTCCAATTTTAAAGGGCCGAGCAGATAATAGAATTATACCCGCAATTGCATTGCTGATTGTATTTCTAGAAGAAAAACCGATAATGGTGCCAACAACCACACTTATTGCTCCAGCTGCAGCACCGCTGATTGACGAAAACTGAAACAGGATTATTGTTATTGTTATAACGATTATTATCATTTTCATTATGGAATTTATGCCTTTTACTTTTCTGTCTTTCAAATCCAGTGCGGTAGCCGCTCTTGAGAGAAAGTAATGTATTATAAAATATAATATTGTTGCTCCAGCTAATACGATAAGGGAGAATATTATAGCGTCTGAATATCCTGAAAATCCCGAGTACAGGTTTTCTACAAGTGAACCATTTCCTGAAACCGTTTCGTTTGTAGGTGATTGAGAAATATTGAAGGTTGGATCAAGTGTGGGTTCTATGTTAAATGGGCTCTCACCCGCGTTATCTATGCTCATCTCTAATTTGTTTTAATAATGGTGTTATGTATTATTACTTTTATTTACTGTATGATAAAGCAATCATCTTTGATAAATGATTTGTTAGATGTGATAAACTTTAACACTTCGACAACAACTTTTACCGTGAATTGGTATTTGGCTGTGAATATTTTACCGACCACAATTGTTCCTAAAGATATTACGAATGGATTAAAGAATATAATAGCGTTCTATTTCGGTAGAAACCATACGCATATAGATAATATACCCTGCGAATGGAAATGCTAAAACCTGATATAGAGTTATTCATTAAAATCCCTCTTAAGCATTAAAATGGAAAACGAGGTTGCAATTGTTAAACTCATATTGTCAGTAATTTTGACATTGATAACCTTATTCTTACTTATTTTCTTATAAAATCAATTGGGTTTTAAAAGAAAAATCTCAATAACAACCCTGTTATCTCAATATCTTTAATCGTTTCTGCAGATACCATATTTGAAGCGGTGTTAGGAAAATATAAATATACCTTTGGGACACATTAAAAATTAACTTAATAGGTGCATCCCCTCTCTTATGGGCGGTTTAGAAAACGGTAAAAGATATTACATATATGATCATTCTGTACATTAAAATGAAAGAGTTTTTTTTAAATATACTTGTAACAAAAAAGCATTACATCCTTCTGGCGTTACTTGAAATAATGCTGTTTATTGTATATTACCATGTTCTATCACCTGCAAACTTTGGTTCATTTTCAACAACACTGAGATATTATTTATCGGCATTAGGCACACTCCTTGCAGTTGTTGTATCTTTCAATACTCTAGCATTGCAGAACCAGCTAAAGAATATGCCAAGCGATATTAATGCTATGAACAGTCAATTGGAGAATGTTCAAAGTATAATTGAACCTGTATTGAAAAAAAGGCAGAAAGACAATGAAAAAGACAAAGAGTACAAAAGCAATACATTTGAAAACGCCTCCATATACTTTTCCGATGCTATTGAAAGCATGATGATTGTTGTGAGAGACAAAGCGAAATCTTTCCTTCATGATGATGAATTCCCCAAAGAAGGGAGCGGAGGAGGAGGAGGAGGACAAGGAGAAGAAGAGGAATTTAAAAATATTTGTAAAAACATACATCAAGAATGTTCGTCAAGGTTATCGTCATATGGTAAAACCAACAGCGTTTATAGTTTGTTAATACTATCGACTACAAAATACATACAGAAAATGAGATTTAACAATAGCGCAAACAATGAAAAGGCAAAGGAGTTTTATGAAACTTTTCAAAAACTTCAGATATTAAAAAGCATTATTTACGGAATATATATGCGAAATACACTTGCAAATCTTTCGTATGAGATGCTTGCATCAGCAATCCCAATAATTACCTTTATTGGGATAATCTCATCCATATCAAATTACGAAAGCTATGATGTGTCTACAATCCGAGTTTTATTTGCATCAAGTA
>JBNJLU010000070.1:0-7519 GCA_050591185.1 Candidatus Nitrosocosmicus sp. | reverse complement strand
GGGCTTCCAGGCAGGTGTCCTAAACACTGGTGGTTCAGGCAACACAATTTCAAAGGTAACCTTCACTGAAAACCAAATCGCAATATTCAACACCGGCGCCATAAACACCAACATCGAAACAAACAACATGTTCTCAAACAGCATAGGTGTTGCATCCCACTCCTCAACTGGAACACAACTTCACCAAAACATGCTCACTGACAACCAATTGGCAGGTGTTACACTGGTAAACTCCGCTGAAAACGTCCTTGACTTTAACACAATAACAGGCTCAGTCAACGGTGTGTTCTTAGACGGCCAGAGCGCAAACAACAACGTAAACACAAACACCATAGTGCAAAATAGCGGTGTGGACATCAACAACGGCAATGGACTCCCAACCAACATCAACGCAAACGGGTTCTCCGACAACCTCTGCCACACATCAGTGCCTGACGGCCTGTGTATTGGCAGATAAACCACTGCCATCGCAATCAAATTGATTGACCCTGAAATTTATTATATTTGACATCCTATTAAAAAGAAAAGAGTACTTTTTAAAAGTGGAGTTGAAAAACCGGGGTAACTGATTTCTTATTATTGTTGTTGATAATGAGAATGTAAAGCGATGCAACAATCCTTTTAAAGGAAAACATATTAATATTTCAGATAATCCTTGTTGTTTTTTATTAAATGATATCTATATCGATTCTGACATAACTTGATATATTTAAACAAAAAAACTCAAAATCTGTAATTGGGTCAAGTTGAATTATGCCCATTTTCAATAAATATAAAAAATAGATTATCTTTTGACATGAGGGTGCATATGGTGTGCAGTTCTTATACCATAAGAAAGCCCTTATCTAATGGCTGTTGACCTATATTATAATTCCCTTTTTTAAAACTTCAAAATATCAGGACATATTAAGGGTAGTTGGCTTATAGATGGGACGTGGCAAAAACTTCTGAAAAAATTCAAGCATCCACATGGATAACACTTGCCATTTTAGGATCAACCATTCTGATTACTATGTATGGCGAAACCATGTTATTGCCGGCTATGGGTGATATTATTACAGACTTTAATATCTCGTATAGCACTTCATCATGGATTCTTACTGCATATCTTATCGCAGGTGCGGTTATGACCCCAATAGCCGGAAAGTTGTCTGATATATATGGCAAAAAGAAATTGGTGCTAATAGTATTTGTAGTTTATATTGTAGGAATTGGCCTTGGAGGATTGTCAAATAATATATACCTGCTTCTTGCCTCCAGGGTAATCCAAGGCATGGGTATATCAATGTTTCCCATAGCATTTGGAATCATACGAGATCAATTTCCATTACAAAAGCTTGCAATAGGTGTTGGCATATTTAGCTCAATGTTTGCTGCCGGTTCGGTAGTGGGTATAGCTATAGGTGGAAGCATCATCCAAAATTTTGGATGGAGATCTACATTCTTTACCATAATCCCTGTTGCTATTATTCTTTGGGTAATAATTAGAAAATATGTTCAAAATGATGACATGGCAAAATCAGGATTAGAAAGAAATGACCGATCCAGTCTTATGCAAAATACAGATACCCTTCATGATTCCGTGGAACAACACCACCCTACGGACTCAAAAAAGGTTGCTAACAATTACAAACCTAATATTGATTTTAAAGGTGCTGTAGCCTTGGCAATAACAATAACCTCGTTTTTACTTACACTCACATATTTCGCAAATACCACCGATGGCATCAACACTAATTCCATTGATTCCAACCATGCCTTTGTTATCTTAGTTTCTCTAGCCGCATTAACAACAATCTCCATAGCCTCTTTTGTTGTTGTGGAGAGGAAAGCGCAATCTCCGCTAATACCACTTAACCTAATAGCAGATAAAATCCTTTTACCTGCGAATATCATTCTTTTGGTTTTTGGTGTCACGATGTTTATGGTGTATCAAACTATACCAATATTAGTAACAAGCCCTTCACCTCTTGGATTTGGAGGGGATGCAATGGATAGTGCTTATATCCAATTACCTTTTATGGTAGTGTTTTTGTTATTTGCGCCTTCCTCGGGTTTTATTGTATCTAAAATTGGTAATTTTAAACCGATTATAGCCGGAAGCATAACTACAACAGTTGGTTTTCTTGTTCTCTCTGTTTTCCATTCGACAGTACCTATGGTTGCAATAAATTTGGTGTTGATATCTGCAGGATTGTCGCTGGTAAATGTGGGGACATTCAATGTCGTATTGCAATACACTCCGCGACAATTTAGTGGCATATCTATAGGTATATCTGTTGTAATTGTGCTAATTGGAAGCTCTATTGGGCCAGTTATTGCCTCTATGTACATGCAAACATATCAGGAATTTGTTAGTGGCGTCGGTGATAGATTATACCCCTCACCATTATCATACAATCTGATATTTCTTACTGCCACGTTGATATCAACCATATCTGTTGTGACTGTGATTTTTTTAAAAAGGAGGACTGCAACACAAATAATGGCGGTAAAGAAAAAGTGAAATAATTTGATAAAAGCAAAGGCACCTTACAAATGTCATTCATAACAAGAATGGGGTGGAAAGATTGTAATTCATTGTATATGCGGTTTAGGCTTTCTGCCATTTTGAAAATTACGATTAAAACTTCCACATAATATTATTTGTAATTCCCTTAAATAACCGATCTCCATTCCCATATTCCCCAGACTGATATTTTTGTTCAAATATCTATAAATAATTATATTATTGTAAAATAAAGAAAAATTAGTTTAAATTGTAAATCCGTTTTGGCCTTTGATATATGTATTCTGTCTACCTTGCCATCATGATATTGGTCTGGTTTTTCCAAAAAAACAACAGAGGTGCAATATTGTATAAGCATGTAATAATTACAAAAATTGTTGCAACAAAGCTCCCTAGATAATACAGTGATTTTATTTTATATTTTTTGCACCTACTTGAAAAAGAAATAAACATCAAGACACAAGGTATGAGATTAAGTAACGGCAAATAAAAATAAATATTAACTGGAATATTATGGAGCGGAATAAAAGACAATTTTTCAAAAGCAATCCATAAAGTAACAGGAAACAGTGCAAAAGGCAATATGGACGCAAAAAAGATAATAAATAAATTAGAAATGACTTTGAACCTGTTTTTCATTACCAGTGGAGCCAATGTTCTTCCAATTCAATGCACGGGTGTTATTAGGTCATATGCCAAAATAGTGTACATCATTTCATTTAATCTTACAAGTTTAATTTTGTATCCGCTTTTTTTAATAAGTATCCCTAGGGCTTTATCTTCCTGTATTTCTTGGCAAACTGATTTAAACGTGCCAATATCAACAAAAACTTTTCTTTTTATTAGAAAGTAGCTTCCCATGACATAAGCAATTTTTGATTTTGGGTTATTCACATCAGGTGAGCCAACGCCAAACAAAACACTAACAGAGTCCCATAAAGGTGTCGTAATCTTTGACCAGAAGTTGCTTAATTTTTCTGGAGAAAAAACTCATGTTGGCACATCCAAACCAAGTTTTTGCACATAGAGAACTGTTTGTAGTATATGCATTGGGGAACACATGCCACAAAACTAACTTTGAAACTTAAAATATGTGTATATGTGTTAAACCTAACATTAATTCTGATCTCCTATTTTATAAACAAATAAACATGTCCAACCTAGTCGTTGTTTTGACAAAATAACCTTTAAATGGATATCCCTTAACCTAGAAACATCACTATTCTGGGTTATATCCTTGACCTAATGACCCAAAGAATATAAAAACCAATTCAGTATATAACGTATTATCAACCTATTCAATTATAAATGATAGAATCGAATAAAAAAAAATTATTGCACTTTTCTCTGTGACTACTTTAATTGCATCCGTGATACTCATTAGCGGATTACTACAACTAACTACAGTTTATGCACAGACACCATCTACCAATGACCCAAAGCAGCCACTACCCGTTATTTTGATACATGGTTATTTTTCAGATGCTTCGGTATGGAATAAGTGGCAAGATCTGCTAAAAAAAGATGACATTCAATCTTATCCGATAACTTTTACCCAATCCGATGATAAATGTGGGTCTGCCGTAGAACACGCAAAAGAATTATCAGACCAGATTGCACAAGTCAAAAGCCAAACCGGGCAAGACAAAGTGAATTTAGTCGGACATAGCAAAGGCGGATTAGACGCAAGAATGTATCTTGCCAATGATACAAAGGATGTAGCAAATCTTATAATGATTGGAACACCTAATGCCGGTTCACCGTTAGCAGAAAACAATCACATGTGTGCTCCTGCAATATATGACTTAAAACCAGGAGATGCAGATACCAAAGTAAAAATGAACCCCAACACAAAATATTTTACTATTGCTGGTGATTGGGACCCAAATACCGGAAATTGTAATCTGTCTCTGTTTTCATTTGCTCAACAAGCCGGCTCATCAGGCCTCCCAAAACCAAACGATGGAATGGTTCCTGTGTCTAGTGTGGAGTCACTAGAGTATTCTACCAGTCTTGGACATAGCAAAAGCTGCCATTCAAATCTATTGAGTGAATATGAGTATGGATTGGCCAAAAACTTGTTGATAGGGAATAGATAAGATAAATAAAACCCCATTAATAATTAGGCCATTTTTTTTATCATTTCACGTATGTCACATATAATAGGACAAATTGGTGGATATGAATTGTTTTATGTGACAATAAAATAAAAAAACGAAAATTTTTTTATGGCCTTGTATTTTTCTTTTTTATTATGGATGTGACAGAAAATATGATGATATTGCCTGCGAATTTTTCATATTGGGCAGTTTAACTATTATCTTCCTCGACATATTGCAAACTAAAGAATGCAAAATTCCAATATGGGCGGGATGTATCATTATTTGGTTTGTTTGTATCTGATACATTGGCCTATTGCAGATAAACCGTTTTTATTAACAAATACAACCGTTTTGGTTTTTAAAGGGTAACGACTTACGTTTTTTCGACCTTTGTTTTACCTGTTCCCAATTATCTTTAAATGTCTTTTAAAAATGAATAAATTAGTATGTGATGATGGCATGTGGATACTTTATTCGAGTATATGTGAGGCAATGCTGTAACTTAGCAAATAAATGTGACAAAGATTGATGGAATAAAATAAATTATAACTCAACCAAGTATATAGCAATGGAAAATCACGACAGTCAGGAGAACTTGGATCATAATGCTAGCAAATATCCTAACACACACAACAATAACATTGATGTCAACAGTGAAAAAATAATATCTCTGGATACCAATGATGTGCGAGTTTATGATAGGGATGGTGCTGATGAAACCAATAAGCTAACAAATATTTCAAACAATAATGCACCTCTCAATCCATTTGCTGTAGCATTGGATATGTGGCAAAATTATGTCAGGTCCTGGAGTAATGCATACAATCAGATATTCTTTAGTAACCCGCCAATGACAAACGGCGAGTTTTGGTTTATGTATTGTAGGTTTGATTCAAAGTCAAAAAAAATGGACGAAAAATAGCATATTGATTGCGATGTTGTTAATTTCCATTTGAGACGATCCAAAGATAATCCTGGAAAATTTTCTTGCCCTGACTTAGGGTCATTTGTTTTTCTTGAAGGCTAGTGAAATAAATTTTTTTTATTATATGTTTGATATTGATTGTCTTTCCTATTTGCTTGAATCAAACTCATATATCGATACATTATAATTGCCGGCTCCATTTCCTCCAAACTTTGCAATTTTGTCTTTACTATATGTTCTATAACTTTCGATCATTTTGGTGCCTAGCATGTTATTTTTAGCTCTGTGTTCCCATTGTGAGTCAAGTACCATCAGAACCTTTTTAGATTTGACAAACACATTATCTAAATAGTCCACAGCCTGATAATTATTTAGATCAAACACATATTTTGGCACCCATGAATAAAATGGACTTGATATTAAAATAATCTTGTCTTTGTTGTTTGTTTCGGTATGGGCGGCTTCATACAGGTACTTTACAATAAATGATACTGATTCAAAATGAGTGGAATTGTCGCTTGCCATTATGACATCAGTGTACGTATACAGAGAATAGGAAGATATTACTAAAAGTAACATAAATGGCAAGATCTTTTGAGTATTTTTTCTCCGAACCAATTGGGATAAGTCATGAATCAATCTGGCCGCGGCAATGTAGAATAAGGGAATAAGAGGGACAATGTGCCAGTATGAGACAAAACCCACAGAATACAGGAATACTATAAAAGGAACAGCCCAAATCAAAATAAACAAGTCTTTTTTAATTGTTGAAAACACTATGCCTATTAAACCTAAAGATACGAGTAAAGGATCATGCTGAAAGTGGTACTTTATAATCTCAACAAAAGTTTGAACGCCCCTATGGGTCTGGAAATATATCCCATTAAACCATAGACTTAGTTGATTTTTATACAGTGCATAGGCTGGCCAAAATAATGGAATTGCAATAACCGGTATAACCCACAGAATCAATATCCTTTTTATTTTGTTGTTTTTATAGATAATGAAGACAATCAGCGGTATCATGGTGAATATGGGAATTTTCGTAAAGATGGCAATGCCAAGAAAAATCCCAGAAAGCAAAATAAATAGAATTTGCCTGTTATCAATGCCGCCGTTTGAATTGGTTGTCCTTATTTTTTTTGCGGCGCATATTGCAAATAATACCGATAGCAAAAAAAATGGCAGTTGAATGGATTCTAGCAATACTCTTCTTATGGGATCTGTAGATGGCATTACTGCAAAAAGGGTTGATGCAGTAATGGCGATTGTTCTGTTGTTGTACCAATATTTGGATATCATGTATATAAGAGCCGTATCAACTATAGCGATTATTGCCATGATTATCCGTGGAACAAAAAAAATCATTTTAACGGATTCAACACTATCAACAGATGGGTTTAGGATATTGGGGTAATTGATTAAGGAAAACACTCCTGCCATAAAGATTTGAGAAAAATAAGGATGATCATATAGCAGTGATTCCTGAGGGCCAAAACCTGATAAGACATGCATTGCCCTTCTAATGTAGATGCCCTCGTCATTAGATGGGCCAGATGGATAATTTGCACTGTTCCAAAAGAAAGTAAAAGCAGATACTATTAACGGTAATATAAAACAAAAAATGCCCACCATTCTTCCACTGGGAGACTTCATACAAAAATTATAAAATGATGCCCATAAAAGAGAGTTTGTATGGTGTGATGATGTTTTGCTGGAATGGGGTCATGGAAACTAATGACAAAAAGAGGGGATAAAAGGAATACAAATAACAGCTTGATTGAGATCGCTTTTAACCTTTAAATTGATTGTCCATTGTGTGCGGAAATGCGCATATGCATAACAAAAAAAAACACTCTTTTATGGTTGAAAGAAGAAAGACCGCAAAAAAAACAATTTATTGCATTTAACTAGGGCTTTTTGTTGCGAATGTTTTTTAGAATTTAACTATTGTTTATATTTTTTATCTTGGTGGTCTCATTC
>JBNJLU010000069.1:5746-7541 GCA_050591185.1 Candidatus Nitrosocosmicus sp. | reverse complement strand
CATGCAAAAAACTAAGGTATACACGACTTTACTATGCAGCCATATTAATCATCAGTTTCACTCTTCTTATGGGTTTATTGCCAATTCTATTTGTTTATGGAATCAGTGATGTACATTGGTAATTTTGCATGGGTGTATTTTACCATTGATGAGTGCTATGGAAAAATATGGTGGTATGGATGAAATCAATTAACCGTGCATTAGTTACAGGAGGGTTTGGTTTTATTGGAAGCCATATAGTTGATGAGTTGATTAATAGGGGTATAGAGACCTATGTTCTTGATGATTTAAGTAGCGGAAATCTAAATAATTTATCAAAAAATAAAAATAATAAACTATTGCATATAACATTAGGCAATATTTCCGATATACCCCAAATATTTAAAAATGTAAAGGATATAGATGTGGTGTTTCATGAAGCCGCAATTGCTAGTGTTACTAAATCGGTAGAAGATCCGAAATTCGTTTTCAAGTCAAATGTTGCATCTTCAATGGAGGTATTGGATTACTGTGTCAATTCAAAAGTAAAAAAGTTAATTTTTGCATCATCTTCAGCAGTTTATGGTGATATTAAATCAAATGTATTGCATGAGGATTTGATTTGCAAACCTACCTCACCATATGGTTCATCTAAACTTGCTGTCGAAAATTATCTTCATTCTTATTGGAAAACTTATGGACTTGAGTGTGTCGCATTGAGATATTTTAATGTATTTGGCTCCAGGCAAGGTAACAATCCATATAGTGGTGTGATAACGATTTTTGTCAATAGAATATTAAAGAATCTTAAACCTGTAATTTTTGGTGATGGATTGCAGATTAGGGACTTTATTAATGTGGATGATGTTGTAAAGGCAAACATGCTTTCAATGATGTCAAAAAATGCAACTGGAGAGGTTTTTAATATAGGCACCGGTAGCGGCACCACGGTTTTAGAATTAATTCATATGTTGGCTGATATGATAGGTAACGGAAAAATAAACCATGTTTTTTTAAAAAGCAGGCTAGGCGATATACAAGCGAGCATTTCATCTATAATCAAGGCAAAAAGATTGATTAATTTTCACCCCCAAGTGGATATTGAAAATGGTCTAAAACAATTTGCAGAATGGTCGGCTAAAGAATCCAACAACGGATTAAAACAAAATAATTTAATAAAAAATACCAAAAGCCTATAATAAACTTAAATTTATTTTTCTTTGACTTTTACATTTAAAAATCCATTATAGCTGTTTGAAGGCTTTAGTGTTCATAATGGTTGTTGCCAATTTCTTTATTATTTTCTATTAGCTATGATGGTTTCCTAAATTTGTTTTTCTATTATAAAACATACCCATATTTCATATCACAGCAGACTAAATTTATTTTTGAGAATTGTATTTATCTTGCATATTTTTATATCTGATGATATTTTAATAGATAGAGCATTCAATAGTAACTTGTTCTGAGTTATTCTGCTTTAATATTTGATTTTTTTTACTAGTACAAAGTTTAAATCATTATATATGATAATAATGGTATTGATAATAAAATATATTACAGTCTTACTGTTTTCGATATTTTTAATACCATTAATACAAACTGCTAGTGCACAAAACGTATTGGACCAGATTGGTGACTCAATTAATAATTTAATCTCCCCTGGAGGACAATCGCCAAATAGCATTACAGGCCAAGATACATCTTCACCAAACATCACCACCGCAGGCCCAGCCGGACAGCAGCAATCACCAAGCACCGGCACCACCGCAGGCCCAGCCGGACAGCAGCAATCACCAAGCACCGGCACCACCGC
>JBNJLU010000069.1:0-5646 GCA_050591185.1 Candidatus Nitrosocosmicus sp. | reverse complement strand
AATCACCAAGCACCGGCACCACCGCAGGCCCAGCCGGACAGCAGCAATCACCAAGCACCGGCACCACCGCAGGCCCAGCCGGACAGCAGCAATCACCAAATGCGACCAACACCCAAGCCGGACTTGGCGCAACTGATGGGCGTCAAGATTTGGCTAGTCCTGCTGGAGAAAAAGCTTTTGAGGAAGGCATGTCTACCGCAGATCAGGCTGGTCAAGCGCCACTTATTGCTCGTCAAACATCCAATAACACCGCAGGCCAATTTGATACAACTTTGAAAAAACCAGCTGGCATGGGTGGGGTTATACCATCTAATCCTAATCGCCAACAAGTAGTACCTAATGCAGGTGAAACTACTAGTAATGCTGTAATCCAAGCTAATCAGCCTGAAAATAGCGTAGAAACCTCTGCTAAATACCCAAGCAACGGATCCAGGCCTGGTGTTAGCGGATTGACCGATGTTCGACCTTCAGAATATATGAATTATACATCTGAACTAAACAGGGCAAATATTGGGGGCAATGATACTCCTAAATTAGCTACTACTATTGGAGACGCCTTTAAGAATACTTCAAAAACCATTGGTGATGCTGTAGAAGGCATAATTCCAAAGTAACACAATTTTTTGTCTTACTCGCTTTATAAAATTCCAACCTAGGTTTTTTTTAACTGTTATATCTACGATTAATTCTAAGTTACATCTATGACGGTTAGTGTGTGATTTGGCATATTGCATATCTATGACATGTTATTTTGAATCAAACCGATGACAATGTTTAAGAAATATACTTGATTAAAGATTATAGACATTGGTCAGTTTTCTTTATTTTAATAACTTTAAAGGGTAATTGCTAAAGTTATTGTGGACGGACTCGGGTAACCATTCGATAAATGGTGCGTAATAAATATTGCCAATTTATATAATATGGCCTCATTGTAACGCTTGTCTTAGTTTGGTGGTTTTGTGTATGTGTGTGACTATGTTTTGGAGAAAAATAATCATGATAAAATCAATCTATATTTGTTGAATATCTGTCAAACATATAATTAATTTTGTAAATGCTGCTTATTCCAAGTTAACCTGGGGTCTGTGGATTTATGTTTTTATGCTTTATGTTTTGTATTGGTTAATTAGATAAGACTGTCTAATATTTTATTTTAAGGCTCCATTGCTATAGTTATTTTATGCTCGATTGATCTATTAATTTATTGATGAATGCGAATGAGATTAAAATTACCTATTCTTTTGACATGATTTATTACTTTTGTCATTAAATAAAATGAACTTTTTTCAGATCTGTTTCAGAAAAAAAATTGTTAAAGCGCCCGGGCCGGGATTCGAACCCGGGTCGAAGGAGTGACAGTCCCCCATACTGGACCGGACTTTACAATGCAATCTAATGCATTTCTATACTACCCGGGCACTTCTAGTTTTGTGATGGTAAAGCCATTAAAATGTTTGGATTTATCTATTGCCCACAATGATTATTTCTCGATGTGAAAAAATCAATAAATTAAAAGGTTTGTCGGACTTTTAACAAGTTTAAATTAAAGTTAGAACAAATTTTAGATTATGCTTGAACGGGCCGATGATGACTTTCAATCTATATTCTTTGAGCTTGCGGGGGATCTTAGACTGTATATGTTAATGAAATTGTCATCAAAACCCTATCGATTGTCCCAATTGGCGAATGATTTACACGCAACTATGCAGGAATCTCATAGAAATGTTAACAGACTGATTGATTCTGGTCTTGTAAAAAAAACTGGAGAGGGCGAGTTGTTATTGACGCCCTATGGAAAAATCATTGTGTCTTTGATCCCAAACTTTAATTTTCCTTTTATCCACAGGGAGTATTTTCAAGAACACACTGTGAGTAATCTCCCCTTAAAATTCATCCAAAGAATAGGCTCTCTAAATAATTGTGAGGTTGTTGTGGGCGTGATGGCGGTTCTTCAGCGCTGGAAAACGGTTTACAATAACTCTCGTATTTATATCAAGGAGATTATGTCGCAGGTTCCAATAGATTTGATAGAAACAATTGCAGAGCGCATCAACAATAATGTAAAGTTCTCTTATATTTTTCCTAATGATGTTGTAATTCCCAAAGGGAGAAATGAACTTTTAAAAAAATTAGGATGGGCAAATATGATATTTAGAGGAATGGTGGAGCGACGCCTGGTTGATAAAGTTAGCATTGTAATTATATTCAATGAGAATGAGTCTTGCATTTCCTTTCCCACACTAAAAGGAGAGCCTGATCTTAATATCATGTTTTATAGTAAGGATGTATCCTTTCATGAATGGTGTGAGGATTTTTTTAGTTATGAATGGATGAGTGCAAAACAGTTTGATGAATCTAAATTAAGCCCAGAAATTTGATTGATCGTTTTTCTTTATTCAAACAAATTATCTTTTTATATCTGTTGCAAGTCTTATAGATATATGCCAGAAGCTTTTGTGCTAATGAATGCGGAATTAGGTAGTGAGGAATCTATCATCAATGAATTAAAAAAAATAGATTTAGTAAAAAACGTTTTTCAAGTGTATGGTGTATATGATATAGTGGCTCTTGTAGAAGGGGAAACTATGGACAAAGTTAAAGAGACTATTACATGGAACCTCCGAAAATTAAATGGGGTTAAGTCAACTTTAACCATGATTGTTATGGAGTAATCTTTCACTATACTATGCTTTAGTTTTGGTTAAACAATAGTAACTTTAATTTACACCTTCAATTTCTAAATACATGTGCGATTATTTTCCAAAAAGAATGAGAAGGACAATGCCAAAAAAAAATGCAAACATTGTGACATGGTTTTTGAAGATGATGACCGATTAAGACGTCATACTAGAAAAGCTCATAGTGAGAAAAATAGCGACATGCCAAACTTTAATCCCTTTGGAACATAACTTGTTTTTTTTTATTTATCTTTTAATATAGTCTAGTGTGCTATGTTTCCAATTAACGATGATGCCCCAAGGACTATTGGACGGCCATTTATTAATTATGGTCTGATAGCAATTAACATAATTGTATTTGTTTATGAGGCAATTGTAACATCCTATTTCTCTAATAGTCTTGCCCAGTTTCACTTATTCTCAAATTACGGTGCTGTCCCTAACCTCATTTTGTCTGGCCAGAATCTTGGTTCGCTCTTTACGTCCATGTTTATGCATGGTGGTATAGCTCATCTAATTGGAAACCTGATTTTCCTTTATGTTTTTGGGGACAATCTGGAAGGGCGTTTTGGTCATTACAAGTATCTGATGCTATATTTAATTTGGGGTGTTGTTGCTTCGTTTACCCATAGCATATATGCAGTTTCAACAGGTGGTGGAAACATACCTGCAATTGGTGCGTCTGGTGCGATATCCGGAGTACTTGGTGCCTATTTGATTTTCTTTCCACATGCTAAAATACACACAATAATTTTAGCTTTTTTTATTACTACCGTGAGAATCCCTGCTTTGGCGTATATTCCGTTTTGGTTTATAATGCAACTGATTTTTGCATTAATCGGACAATCAGGTGGTGTTGCATACCTTGCCCATATTGGGGGGTTTTTGGCAGGTATGGGCACCGCCTTTTTCTGGAAATCTTTTTCCCATTTGTTTGATGGATCCACTTCTGAAACTAAAATAAGCAAAAAAATCCAACTTTACCCAACCATTAAAAATGATGTTTCTGATAAGGATATCCCACCAGAAATCCTGGTTGGAAATGGTTTTTTGGATGTTATCATTCAGGTTCGGGGTGTTAATGCGGATTCAAATGTTCAAACAGAGTTTGATCGCTCAACTAATAACCTCTCCGCAAAAATACCCGAGATTAATAAAACCTATTCAATCGAAATCCCAAACCCTGATAATTCCATTTTTGGAGTCTCATCTGTTTCAGTTATCAATGGCATTGTTCAAATCAGACTGAACCGACTCCGTTAGTTACTGTTGAAATAGGTGGATAGAGGAAAGGAATTTAAATAGATTTATAAGATATATTTTCGCATTTTGTGATACAATGTCTCAGCGTCAACCTCCGAATATTGGTGGAGGAAAGATTTCACGTAGGGATTTCTTAAAATTGCTTGCTGCTGCGGGGACTGTTATGACTTTTACTCCCTTTGTTGACTGGGGAAAGTTTTTGCCTAATCCCAAAGAGGCCAGTGGTGAAAGAGCAAAAGTAGTGCTGGCTGATGGCTCACAGGCTAATGTTAAAACATTTAAAGTCAATCACTCTGAAGCAGTTATTTATCCTATGAGCGAGGACCCGGTTTTAAACGAAGAAGCTTTTAGGACATGGCAATTCATACGCCTACCCTCTGAATTGGGTGGTGATAAAAATGACAGTACTGCTTTTCGTATGTATAGCATGGTCTGCCTGCATTTGTGGTGTTTGTGGAAATACTGGCCGGAAGACGGAAGAAAACGTGGTGAGTGCCCATGTCACGGTACTATGTATGATCCAATAAATGGACTGGCTTTTGCGGGGCCTGCGGCATTACAGGCTCCCCCTTCAAACGTTTTACCCATGTTGGATTTAGAAATGGATGATCAGGGTAATGTTTGGATTCAGCCTCCTAATTGGAGCCCCTCGGCAAACGGTGTTGTAGGATATGGGCGCTACCTTACATAGCCAGGATAATAGCCTGGTAAGGCTATTTAGGTGGATCTATGCGGGCTTGGACCGCACCATATTTATGGGACTAAAGTTCACATTTCCTGCCAAGTTTGTTAGCCCCCTGGGATTCCTTGGCATGTTGACCTTTGTTGTTTTTATAATTTTGGGCATAACAGGAGCCCTATTGATGCTGTGGTATGAACCAATTCTTAATAGGGCATGGGATAGTGTTGAAAGGATAAACGATACAATTCCATATGGCTTTCATATCCGTAACATACACTATCATGCTTCCAACGCGATGATTATGCTTGCCATCTTGCATATGTACTATCAGTTTTTCAGTGGTAGGTACAAAATTAGAAATGAAATACTCTGGGTAACCGGTATACTTATAGGAGTTTTAACTATTCTGGAAGCTTTTACGGGTTATGACATTATTTTCAGTGAGCGCGCGGAACTAGCTATTTCCATTGCCGCGTCGCTCACAAATTCGATTCCGATTTTAGGGCCTGATATGATGAACGCATTTTTCGGATCAGGTTTCCATGACTTTATACTTCGATTCTACGCTTTTCATGTGTTCTTTTTACCTATTGTGCTGTTGGGATTAATGGTGGTGCATTTCCCTAGGTTTTTGGTATTTGACGTACCTATGGTTATGGCTGTAACTGGGGCTATAATGCTAACAGGTGGCGTATTTCCAATAGACATGGGGCTTAAATTCGATCCCAATGTACCACCTGGTATCACCGTCCCTGAATGGTATCTCACTGGAATTTATGCCTTTTTAAGAAGTGGTTATGATAAATTTACAACTGGGGTACTTTGGCCTGGGCTTTTTATCCTGACGCTGTTAGTTATTCCCTTTATAGATAGGTATAAAAAATTCTCCTGGAAAGACAGGCCTATCATATCTGCGATAGGCATAACCAGTATCGCACAAATAATGGTCACCACATACTGGGGGTTTTATATCGATCCAGATAGGACAAAATCCCTGCTTGAACGATTAGTGATAGACCC
>JBNJLU010000068.1:0-7601 GCA_050591185.1 Candidatus Nitrosocosmicus sp. | reverse complement strand
ACGTCTGACTAATGAGCGGTTATAGGAAGGCCAGTGAATCACAAATAATTAATCAACGGAATCCCAGCTAAATAGATTGAGTTAGGCGACAAAGCAGTTTAAATGCCAAATATTACATTTACATCCACCATCAACTTATGTATCAATGTTTTGGTAACATAAGCCTACATGAAAAGATTGGGTTTAGGCATTGGCGCTGGAATTTGCACATTCTTTCCTTTTTATACAACAATACTAATTAGAATACATCTAACGGGTATTACCACAGATTTTCCATAACTCAATTTTTCTCTTTTTTTAGCAAGGCATTTGTTTTTCTAGCAGATAGGATTATTTTCTGTTTATTGTTACACATAATATAATGTATGTATCCATAGACTTCATACGAATCTATCACGAAATAACGAAATAAATTAACCTTGTAGTTAGTCAGCCTTTGCCTTTTTTTATAAATCCCATAATGAAATTGTATATTTAGGCATTTATTCAGAATGTCCAAACATTGCATTAACTACCTGTTTGATAAATTAATATTTGGAAATTCCATATTAACACATTTACAAAATAGAAATAAACTAGGACACATACAATCAGGTGTTTTACTTAGAAATATGAGATATCTTATTATAGAAATTACATTATTATGGATGTAATGAGCGGTATTGAAGACATTGCAACAAAATATTATGATTTTATAAACACAATAAAAACACAACTGCCAAAAGTGAATAAAAGTCTAATTTTTGAATTAATGCCTCTTTTAAAAGAAGAAAAAGAGTCACCAGGGTATAATCTTCAGATTCATGTTAAAGATAACGCGAATAAAGATGAATTAAAAAATTTAATATTGAAAGAATGGGGAGTAGTACCGGCTTTCTATGAACATAATCATGCAGTGGTTGAACATCGCATTAACCTTCAATTACTCAAACAACTAAATGACCTAGACTCCGTCGACAGCATTAGTGGGTCGCGATCAGGTGGTGGCAGAGCATCAAGGGGGCCAGTTTTGGAGAGGGATGATGATTACCCAGCAAAATGATTGTTAAGAAATACAATAGTTTTGTGCTGCTGTAGGCTATTAGTAACCGCTATCATAAAAATCATTTATCTTACTTTTAACCATTTCATTATGTCTATTTTTTATAGCTAGATCAACACCATTTTCATTTATATCCCCGTTGCCAATAAAATTAACCTAAGTGAAATTTTATCCAATGTTACTAAAGAAGGAGTTTTTGATTTATCATCCATGCCATAAAATGATTATGTCACCAATGTTAAAAATGCAAGGCTTTTTTTACCCACTTAATGCTTTGGGCCTTCAATTCGCACCTATTTTTTTGTCATCAGGTCTAGACACACTAACTTTCATACTATTAAGATCATTTAAAACGATGTATAAAAGAAGAGAAGATCGATACAGATAATTAGAATTTTGCAGGACAACGGTTCTAAACTATAGAAAAGCAACAGAGAAAACAGAAACAACAACAACAACAACAACAACAATAATAATAATAAAATAAAATAAAATAAAATAAAATAAAATAAAATAAAATAAAATAAACATATATGCATGCAGCACCCACATCAAAATATCTAATGAAAGTAGCAGTAGTTTTCATCAATTTATCTAAATAACCTAATAATAGTGATTTAATTTTTCTTTAGATGAGAGTACACTAATGTGAATGCGCATATTGTTTCGCCGGAGTAATACCTTAACTTGTATTATTTGAGAAGGGGGAAATTGCATCCATCTTGGAATGCTTTAATTTCAAAGAGCATTTATGGTGGAGATAAACTAAAAATTTTACAGATCATATCCTATCGTCAACTTTACACAAAATAGTAAAGTAGATTTTTAAAACTAACCATTTTAAAATTATGACAGGATTCAGAAATAGAGAGCAGCATGACGATTGCCGCATTACTTGCATGATGTTTAGAGTAATTTACTGCATCTCATCTGAGATATGCATCCTCCGAACCAATTGATACATATTATCATGACATTGGCATTGACAAATTTTTATTGTTTTTGAACCATTAATGAATTCAGTTAGGTCACCTTTACACAAGCCATGTTCGTTTCGGATACAATTTTCGGTTTTATTCACATTCTACATATCATCTTTGGAGAAATTTAATAGTTATGAGGTAAATGCCCACCTAAACAACGCGACTGAATCTAAAGAACGGGGATAAAAGGCAAGGATTAAAGGCATTGTATTGCAGAAAAATCGCACAAATTAACCATTCCATCATACGTGTAATTTTGTTGTTGTCGCTGTTGTTTATGTTGTCACCCTCATACAGCTTTTTCTCCTTGTTCTTCTTCTTTTCTTTTCTTTGTCCAATTTTGTCTCTTGTTATTCAAAATTTCAAAATTTTCATATATGTGTGGTCTTTTTTCCCTCATCCCATCCACTATTGGTCGCGCTTTATGCCAAAATGGACTAGGGTTGAATATATCAAAGTAAAGGTCCGGGTCCACCAAACCATGAGTCAAAAGAACCCCAGAAAGCTCAAAGAAACCACACACAGCAATAAAATGTGATCTTTCGACCGGGGAATTGGAATATTTTTTGTGGTAATCCTCGTAACTATTAGCATCCAATTCATCTAAAAACCAAAGTCTGGAATCTCTATGACTATCGTTAATCCTGTATAAATCCAAAATCGTATTTACTTTGCTATTATCAGTAGTAGACATTACATGATACTCCAGAGCAATGGGAGATAAATGTGTGCATTCTTTACTATTGGTTTTAGAAATTGTAAAGAGCCGTCATACAGACAGTCATATTAAAATTTATAAAAACATTGTAAAAGTTTTATCGCCATGATGTCCCCCATTTACATTATGCAAGTCAAACATATAATAGTAGGAGAAAGAAAATTTTGGTGGAATATATTTTAAAAATCAATTTATTCTTCAGAAAAGATTTCCTTTTAACAAAATTATTAAAAGGAATAATTTTGGATTCCAAAAATTAATTAATTTGTAAACACAACAGGAGAACTTAACTTTTGGGTCTGAATGTATTTTTATCCAAATATATCCAAAAAGAGGAGTAAGCACACACCACCTTTATTTTTGTTTATTTTTTATAAAGAATCAAAACAAATCAAATCTTGCAAAGACATATTATTCAAAAATAACAACCATCAAATAAGCATCTCTATTGGTAAATCGGTTTTTAAGAGCATTCATCTCAAAAAAAAAATAAAGATTGGTCAAACAGAATAATAGTCCAAATCAATTAAATAATTGCCCTTGGAGTTGTTATCCTTACCCTTATCTTTAACACACTGTATTTAACTAGGTATAATGCAATTATCAATAATCTGTAGCAACAATCAACAGACATAGGGGAGGAGTAAGCACCCTCATCATAAAATAACAGCATTTGGAATAAAAAACCATTTTCCACCTTACCCATAAAAAGAAACGGAGAATCCCCGGTTAAATTCCGAATGACACATTACAATTAGTGAAAATGTTGACAGATAAAATATCACAACCATAAGAAAACGCTCCCAATAAATTTATAGGTTTTTATGTCATAAATAAATATTGTTAATACAGTATAATTGAGGAGTAAAAACAACTTATGAAAATATCCTTAGAATTACAGATTATTTCTATCTCGGTCTTGCTAGTATTTACTCTGTTTAGTAATGCAAATTTGGCTTTTGCAAAAAATCATGATGATGATGAGAGGGGCGATGACGATGATGAGAGGGGCGATGACGATTTTATTGAAGAAAACTCAATTCAGGTCTGTTGTGCATGGGGTATTGAGTTAGAAGATGGCATTCTCACGTATGCAATTGAAGACGGAGACGACAAACTCAAAGACTCGGTTAGGGAGGCAGCAAATTCATGGAATGAAGCGATAAATGAAATAGAACTTAAGGAAACTAATGATGATAATGCAGACATAACCATCTCCTTTAGAGACGATGGGAAAAAAATTGCAGGAAAAACAGTAAACTATTTTGACAGTCAAGGGTCCATCAGAAAATCCCTCATTACAATTTCAGAAGAGTCATATGATCATGAATTTAGTCCAGCACAAATAGAACAAGTTACAAAACACGAACTCGGCCATACGTTAGGATTAGGTCATGCTAATTTTAACGGCAACCTAATGACAGAACGTGTTGACACGGGTAGTGGAACAATATTCCCCTGCGAAATTGAAGCTGTCAAAACCGCTAATTCATGGAAATTAAAAGAGGATGGAAACTCCGTTCATTCTCCAGAGAAAGAGAGTGTACAATGCTAAACCAATCCACAATGTTTTTTTATTATATTAACAGAACGTAATTTTGGGATTTTATAATTACATTAAGTCTCGGAAAATAACTGTAGCACACAAAAACATATTCAATATTTCATCTGTGACAAACAATACATAAATTAAATTTAAAACTGCAAATTGAAACACATAACAAATAGTTAATTTCTTTTAATCACATCATAGTTAGGGTTATTTTCCTAATTTACGAACGCATAACTTACAACATGAGAATACAAATTAAAGTGTCAAAACATTAAATCAAATTAGATATGAAAATTTCAGACCTATGTAAAATGATAGAAGATACAATTCATTCTGGAATATATCCGTTTGAAGACAAGCAACAAAAGCATTTTGCAAATTCCGTAAAGATCATAAATAGATCAGATTCTGAAGACCTAAAAACTAAAGACATCAAAATAGAGGTAAGGATACAAGATCTGTACACTATAAACAACTACTTACCAAACATTCAACATCTCCCAGGAGTAATAGAAATAGATGCTCTAGATTCTTTTAAAATGTTATGTAGGCGGTTAGGGAGATTAGACACAGGTAGTAACGACAACAATACCAAAAACATAACAATTGATAAACTTTAATCAGAATCCTAAATTGGCACAATTCTCATAATAGACCAAACATAAATACCAGATTTACCATTATTATACCATTTCATCTGAAACTATTTATTGAAAATAATGGTTTGTGGCTCTATTGGTTATGGTGGGATCGAAAAGATAAGAAGGCTGTATGCAATGCTAACAGATAACGGATTCGATGCAATAAACCACCTTTTAGAAAAAGATATGGATTATTCACACATATATGACCACATATATGACTTTAGAGATAAACTAAAACTATCACAAGTAATTGTTGAGCATGATTTAGAATGCATTGATAATGCAGATGTTTTGGTGGTTATAATAAACAGTCCAAGTTACGGAACTGCTATGGAGATGTTGATTGCAAAAGGCAAAGGAAAAAAGATTGTCTCTCTAGCAAAGGATTCAGTTCCCACACCATGGCCTATTTATTTTTCAGATTTCATAGTAAGGGACGAGCAAGAACTTTTTCGACTATTGAACAAAATCAGGCAACAAAATCAATAATTTCTGTAAAACACCATTTAATTGCATTGATCTGACATTTATTTGATTATTCGATTTTCAATATGATCTTATTTCAAATCGCATGTATAAAGCAGACACCAAATTCATGAGCATTTGATGAATTATACCTCCTCAAGTACCAAAGGTCATCAGTACTGTAACATAAGGTTTTTTTTCGGAACTATTTACAAGGCATCATAAAAGCATTATTTAAAACATTTTGTTACTAATATTATTTATTTTTATTTTTATTTTTATTTTTTAAAGATGGGTTACAGCAAATACTTAAGTACGTGTAGTGCCATTAAAAAAAATTAAACAATTCAACAGAATAAATCCAACACGCACAGCGATCAATAAATTGATGGCATAAGCAAACTGTCAGTCTGTTTGAACCACCTTTCAACATTCAAGGGCACAACGGTTTTAGTTGCAGTAATTGTAGAAAAGTCCATCATAATCATATTTACAAACCCATTGGAAAGGGAAAACCCCTTTGAAGGATCTTGGTTTAGTTGTCTATGCCTTTAGAGTTTCTGGATGAAGTAACAAGCAATGCCTCAATTTCATTATTCATTCTCAAGAAAGTCATGCCCTTCTCTGTCGTTTTGTATATTGGAGAGCCCTCTAAATACTCTATCAGATTATTCTCTATTAAAACGGAAAGATATTCTCGTAATTGACTATAGCTTAAAAAGGCTTTGTACATGATTTTTGTCTTGGTTGTGCCGCCATTGGCCGCCTCAAGAATCATTGCTACGATTTCAGTTCTACTTCTATATTTCATATAATAAGTATTATACCATTAATGTATATTTAAGTATCGCCATATACAACCTAGCATGTACGGCCTTTTCCCCTAAATGTCAATTTTTTTTCTAGAGACCATAAAGGTCTGGTTTATCTTGATACAATATGAAAGAATTTGTAACGCAACACTTTCTAGTTAGCAAGAAAGTCTTTAACAAGCCTCTATTGCATGACTTTATTTTACAACACAATAAAACAACAGCATTAAGGGAAGAAAGCAAAATTTATTATTAAATAACGCCATACACACTTGACACATTTATTTTATGATTTTGGGAATCTATAAAAATCATTTAGGCTAATCGGACGGTTATTCTCACATTGCATACGACATAATAATAAAAAATCCAAAATGATCAAACATAAAATGAAAGATATTTTGCATACATTAATCCCTTTAAAAGTAGATCCATTTTATAAGTTAATGATAAGATAAAATCATTTTCTCTTTCAAAATATTTATTCTTAAACCAACCCAAAACATTTTCAGGTCTAAAATGCATGTTAAATATTTTGGAGTTAAGTGAGGACATTGAAAATAAAACAATAACCGAGAACAACAAATATCGGGTTGCGATACAAACAAAAATATCACAATAGAAAAACAATTAACTAGTTTTATCTTTTATTGCAAGATCAGAATCCAGCATCTATAATAAAATAGTTGATCTATTTCAAAGTTATAACACAGAGTGAATGGGCTACCTAATACCCAGCATATGTAGAAATAGAGTAATTTCGTAGAATTATTTCAAAACATACTCGCTAACTGTTTCAGCGAGAACAATAACAACTACAATAACAATGTATCCGGCCACTCTTTAAATCAAAATAATCTCACAAATATCAAACTTATATCAATATCAAGAACAGCGGATGCACATATTAAATCCGGAGGCGATTGCCCGAATCAATACTTAATTTTCAAATTCTCCAAACAGAATCTGTATCCCAATTGTTCTAAAAAAAGGCCTGTTTGAATGTTAGAATCTTCGGCTTTATTTATCAAGGTTTTACTAACCTTCAGAGCAGTAATATTATTGCCATTTATTGTTTCTGCCATGGCAATACATTCTGAAATTAACTTTTCTTTTAAAATTAGATCTTTTGGTTCCGTGTTTTTATTTGTAGGCTCTTGTGAATTATAATTATCATTCAGATAAACGACTTTATCGACTAGTTTCATACTATGTGCCTCTTCTGCGGTAACTATCTGCCCTGTAAATATCATTTCTTTAGCTTTTGATATACCTGCTTTGTTTCCTAATTCATTATCCTTCGATCACAACTATTCTTATTCTATTGTATTCTTCTAAACAGGTTATACAGCGATATCTTTATCATCATCTCTTTTACCATGTTT
>JBNJLU010000067.1:0-7654 GCA_050591185.1 Candidatus Nitrosocosmicus sp. | reverse complement strand
TGGCTTCAACAGGTACCAATTAGAAAAAGTATAGATTTAATCTGTAACCCTGAAGAAATGAGTAGATCTTTCCCATCATGAAGAAGATAAACCGATGTGCTTTATTGATATTGTAATAGTATTAAAACATAAAATTCTAAAACACATGGAATGGTTACTGGCCACAATGAAACCCCCAATTACATTATCCATTTAAACAGAGTATGAATCCATAACAACTTCTGGCATTAGTATAGTTTTAAATTGTAATTAATATTAACCAAATCCGAAAGTTACACAGATTTTGAACCAAAACAGTAAAAAATGAAATTGATGCTACTAATTTTAAAGACCGATTATTCTTTAAATTTGAATCTAACTATAGTTTTGCTTATGGTTATATCAATTGCTTTTCCAAATACTTCATTAAATATCAATTCCAAGACAATCTTGTGATATAAGGACCAATTTTCTCCCATGTCGTGTTTTATCGTGTAAACATGCAAATCATTCTCAACAGAATGATTTGTTTCGATTGACGAGCATTTCATCCTTGTTTCAAACCATGATAGGAAAGAATCCAAGTCAAGCTTGTTTTTCATGAACAAGGCAATATCCTGAACAACATTCTTTCCAATATTGAGAGCCATGTCGGCAGTTTCCTCTTTACTCATTTTGTTGAATAACTCTATAACAATGGGTTTCGCTATAGGCATCATGCCTACTCTGGACTCATAAATATCCCATTCAACAAACCGCTTTAATGCCTGATTAATAAAAGAGTTTATACTAATTCCACTGTGTTCGGCTTCATCTCTTAAAATCCGCATTACATTGTCATCAATTCTCAATGTTATTGTAGATGTTTTCTTTGGTTCAGATACAAAACTATGGCCAAGTTCATGCATCTCAATACCTTGGTATCAAATTAATATAATATCCTTTGTTTTATTTATTCCCTCACCAAATCAGTTTATCTACATGCCGAAAAAACAGCATAGTAAAATTTTGGGTTTTTCCTTAATAGATTGTACAAATCACCTATTACAATTATAAATTTTGACAATGCTTTCGTAAGCATTTTTATTTCGATAATTTTGTGTCAATATTTTTCACAATATGCCTGATTTTTTTTAATAAAATTTAAAGAAAGATATCTGCTTCTTTTTTTTAGGTCATCTTTGTTTTTTTATAAAGAAAAAGGAATTATTTATAAAATATGCCTATGGACTAGATGACCCTGATATTTGATATTATTTATAATGTGTGGAAAATAAAAAATAGATAAAGAATATGTCTTTCTATCATCTATTATGAGGTTATGTTATTGTTTAGTGTAGGGTTTCTTTGCCCCTCTGTTAGTTGTTCTTTCCAGACATCTGGAAGGTTTTGCACCCATCCGTTGTATACTGTTGGTATTGCCAATACGCCCTGACCTCCAGTGCCATCCAAAGAGGATATTTTATCATCTGTTTGTGTGGTAGGAGACGCAACTAAAGACACCCTCCCTGCAATGGATGCGTCATTAGGATTTCCATCATTGTCAGGGTCTCCATCCACAACAATCATATCGTTTGAAAAAGTACTTGAAACATATGCATAGTATCCACCACCTTTCTTTGCACCAAAGTTCACACCATGACATCCCGCATCACAAGGCAATTCTTTGATTATCTCATCTGTGTCTGTATCAAGTATTGTTATGGTCCCACCAGTGTTTGCAGTCACCATATATTGTCCATCGGGGCTAACAGGTGACTGTATTGGGAAAATGCCCATTGGTCCGCTTACATTCCCAGTAATCGGATCGTAGTCTTCAAGCAAATCAATTTTCTTTATCAAGGTTGCATTAGCTGTGTCAATAACGCTGATTGTGCTATCGAAAAAGTCAGCAACATATGATTTACTGCCATCTGGCAACATGCCCACTGCCACAGGCAAGGTTCCGGTTTTCAGTTTTCCAACTATCCTGTCTTTTTCCATGTCGTAGACTGTTGTGGTTCCCGACAAAGCATCGGGAGTAACCATGTATTTGTCATCTGCACTCATCCAGTGACCGTGCGGATGTGTTGGCGGAGTGGCCGGATATTGAAGCAGTATGAATTTTTTGAGATCAAAATCAGGAGACACTATGGTAACCCCATCTTCCCCATTTAATGCAATATAAAGATCATCTGTTTTTGTGCTTGTCATTACATGTGACGGGTCATCTCCAACCTGAATGTCCTTAACTAGGTTTCCGGTCATTCTGTCAAACACAGTTGTCCTGTTGTCAAACCATTGTGTTTGATAAATCAATTCTTGGTTTCGGTTGGTCCACATATTATGCGGATTGTTCATGTTAATTTCAGGCAGTGACACCTTTTTGGTTACGTTCCATGCAGAAGCATTAAGGGCTGTTGCAGTCCCGGGCTTGGACTTGCCTTCTGTTTTTTCAAATTGCGTATCTATCCACACCTCCCCTACACCCGATACTTTTGGATTTTCCAATTTCTCCAGACTTATGTTTTGCCCATACTTTTTCTCCAAAGCATCCTTAACATTAACTACAGTTCCGTTAGTTATTCTGACATCCACATTGGGATAGGATACATGCCATGGCTCCGATGATGTGTAATCTTGCCAATTGGAAGGAGATGTGGCAACGAAGAATGTTCGCAATAACCTAAGTGCAAGGTCGCTGTTTGTGGGGATTGAGGCTCCATTTATTAATGATAATTCATCGCCTAGATCCAACCCTTTGGTAGCGGGATCATCAACAACAACACTAGCCAGCATGAATGGGTGCAATCTGCATGCAAATACATACAAACCAGGGTCTGCAAGATGCACTATTCCTCCCCCCTTGTATGCCATCATTTGATCAAAAGGCATACTTGCTGCGTTCTTTGGATAGATGATGCTGGTTACGGTGTGAACACCGTTGGTATTGTCCATCATAAAGTTCACAGTTCCGGATTTGTTGATAACTGCAAGAGATTCACCCCCTGTGTTAGCAATATCGCCTTTCATATTCCTAAACCATTTTCCAGGTTCATCGCTGATGGAAAATGATGCAAAGTTTTTGTAGGGTGAGGTACCAGCAACACTTTTCACTTGTTGAGTAGCATCACCGTTTGTTACGTTAAATGAAGACATCATTCCGGCTTCCATGTGTGAGAACACATGACAGTGATATTGCCAATTTCCTGGACCTACTCCGTCACCTGCATCCACTACAAAAACATGGCTCATGTCTGGATGGATTTCCTTGACATCGATGATGTTGCTACTTCCGGGGTCAACCCACCTGTGAGCATGCAAATGAAAGGTGTGGGAATGTCCATTAGGGTTGCCGGAGGGACCCACAACAACAACATGAAATCGTGCCTTTTGGTCCTCATTGGCTGCTATTACAGGATTGGTCCATAGAGGCGTTTGGGCGTCATCTTTACCTATCTCCATTCCCCAAAATGTGGATCCCACCATAAACAGCAAAACGTCTTTATCGACATTATCCAAAGATAATGGAGTAATTTTCCCATTCACTAGAGCCTCAGTCATCCCGTCTTTTGGATTTACAACAACGGCGCCAAAGAGACCTACATCACCCAAATTATCATCCTGATACAAAAACGTTCCAGGATGGGATGCGATAAATTCTTCATATGACGAGGAGCCATTTATGTGGTTTATCTTCACAGTTGCTTTGTCACCCTCTGTCAACACAATTATTGGACCCGGAATTGTTGATCGGTTATCATATAGATTGGTTTTATCAATTTGTGATGATCCATTGCTCATGGTGTGCTTGACCATTTTGTAAGCGGGTTCACCATCTGGCATTGTTCTTTCTTCTAAAGTAATATCATTGATGGTACCATTACCAATACTGGTTTTTCCAATTTCTGAATTAGGAAAAAATGCATCAAATATCTTACCGTCACCATTGTTGCTAGGGGTCTGAGTTTGAGTGATAGAACCTACTGCATTGATTTGAATGAATGGGGTTATAGATGATGATAGTATCAAGAATGCAATACTTGCAGTTATTATCAAGTTGTCATTTACTGACTTGTTTTTGTAATCGAACAATTACTTTTCCTCCTTCCTTTATTGTGGTGACTCTCCAGGGATACTTGGACCACCCTGGGAGTTAACAACAAAATCTCCTTTCATGCCACCAATAAGATTTATCTCCGTATTGTCGAAATAAGTGGCATTCTTGTCTGCACTTATCGTAAACACATGATTAGCCAAAGGGCCGATTATGTGTGAGTCTATGGTTTCGGCGGTACCCGGTTTGAGCCATTTGACACTGTCCATGGTAAAGTTGTGAAACTCATTTCCTAGTGATTGGATATGAAAACGCACCGTATCGTTATTTGCAGCAACTAAGGTAGGGTTTATCCATAAGGGGGTTTGTTTTCCACCTTTGTTATTATCTATTTCAGTTCCCCAGAATACATCATCATTGACAGACAATACGAATTCTTTATCTATGTCTTTAACATTTACCTTAGTTGGAACGCCATTTATTAAAGCGTCAACCTTTCCATCAGATGGATTTACAATGATACTTGAAAAAAGACCTATTGTCTCAAGGCCGTTCATATTCATGCCAAAACTGTTTTTTGCCAGAGTGTGGTCGTGAAATGGCCAAGATCCAGTAGTGCCTTCCGCAGCATCCCACTCATAGGTAAAAGTATTATTTGGAGATGCTGCCTGATCTGATACCTTGTTTAATTCCTTTACTGTTCCATCACTTGAAATCTTGTAATGCACTCCATGGGTGTGAACACTGGGATACCCCCACCCCATTTCATTAACAAGGGTTATTTTTACCCTATCCCCTTCAGTAACTATTATGGTTGGGCCGGGTATTGTTGTCTGATTGCTATAATTTGAGGTTACATCAATTGTGTTATTGGTAGCATCCATTTGAATATGCTTATTCATCTTGTATGCAATCTGACCCTGGTGCATCTCTTTTACAGCCAATTCTATCTCATGGGTTTTTGGTAACGTATTGTCAAAATTACTCTTTTGGGCTTGTTGAGCGTTAGCCGGCATAATAAATGATGTTGATGAATTGATTATGAACAACCAAACAAATGTCGCTGTCAGCAATTGCTTAATATAATCACGTATCTCATTTCTGTACAATTTAGTTATCATCATCTAATTTGATTTGAATTATTTAGGTTACAGGTATTTAATGTAATTAGGGATAATTAAAAGCAATTGAATGCAATTATGGTAATATTTGAAGTGTGAATCAAATGTACTATAACAATAAAAGAAACAAAACAACTTTATTTTTGTCTATTGTTTCCAAATATGGTGATATAAAATCAATCCTCAACTTCAATTCCAACATAATGTGTTGAGCTTTCAAAGTCGCAATAAATCTTCTTTATGTGATAGGCAATAAAGATTGTTAATGGCGGATTTCAACCACTAGCAGCATTTTAATTTTAATGTATCCAAAAAAATATTTTCTTAGGTCCTGGTGCATTTTTTATTCTTTCATTCAAATTCAAATAACCGTTCACCATATCATTTACATACTTGTAGACTGGCTATAACTGATAAATAATAAAATGGGCTCATTTCATATGTTGAAAAATATTTAAAAATGTTTTTACTGTATTTTGGTATGGATGAGATGTTTGTCATGTTTCCAACATTATCTTTAGTTGCCAATTCATAAATTAATTTAATGCTTGCAAATTTGTCCATTGCAAACCCAACAGAGTCAAAGATTGTAATTTCTTTCTCATTTTCTATGCCCTTTTTTTAACCTGTAACTACTTAAAATAATCCACATAAACTTGTCGCTCTGGTATTTGTTGAGACTCACATTCATAGACGGCCTGGTCTTAAAATCTACTATAATTTGGATTTTTTTATTAGCGGTTTTTCTAGTTCGACCTTATTTGGCAAATCTCCACCTACAGCATTAATTTTAACACCCTCTTTTTTCCATTTGTAGTATACTATAGGCGAAGTGTTTTTGTATTTACAAGTTGTGGCGACAAATATCGGTTTGTAGCATATACATCGTGAAGGTTTGGCATTATTTCTACAATTATAATTTTAAACAGTTTTGATGCAGATTTCTTAAAGGATTGAGAGGCTTGAAAACAGTATCATGGGCATAAACGTTTTCAATATCTCTGATTAAAACACATGACATGCAATTTAGGAAGTGACTGTGCACCGTTTCCAATAATCCCTAGGTTTTTGTCACTTTTTTTGCTAAATGTTTTGTTGCTATGGCTGAGGACACTCCTGTTCTCAGTGCAGTAAGAATTGTTGAGCCCTTCATCATTGTTGGATACCTTAATTCACCATCCACAAGAATTCCATTTGCAATAATAGTAGGCAAAACATAATAATTTGGGTTATTTTTATGCGTATAACTATTTGCAGACAAAATAGTCTTTATCAGAAGCAGACAAAATAGTCTTTATCAGAAGCAGACATTGCCTCTACCGAGCCCTTATTAAAGTAAAATTCATGCCTGGCAGAAATTATTAGCTGTCTTTTTGCAAAACTAAAGCCAACCTCCATACCGTGAAAAGTTCTTTAATAAAACATTTTATGATTATATTATTGTTTACGGGATCTATAAGGTCATTTTCTTCTATAATTAGAGTTCCTTTGTGGAATACAGTCACCTTTCATTTAGATTAACTCCATAAGAATTGCTATAGCATTACATAAAAACTTGTCTTTGAGAACAGATGGCATAAAATTGTAAAAGATAGAAAATTATGGGGGATTTAGAATGTTGTGGTATAATTACATTCAATTGCAATTGATTCCGAACCATTATAAAAGTTGATAGCGTTCAAACATTTATGCCTATAGATCCAGAGTTTCCAAAAAATAATAATCTAATTGGTAAACATAACCATTCTGATAATGAACACTTTCACTATGTATGGGGTCCAGGAAGGACCGATGCAGAAACATCAACCAACAACGAGGTGCAAGATGCATATAAAGCAAAAGGGGAAGAATTTATCGGACTAGGCATTCACGGAACTATGGTTGCAGTAGACTGGGATTCGTGTATTGCTGATGGTGCTTGCATAGAAGCATGCCCTGTTCAAGTATTTCAGTGGTACAGGACAGAACAAGATGTCCCAGCTGTGGAAATGGCAAATGCCACAAGCGCCGGGACGGGTAGCACAGAAAAGGAGGAAAGAAAAGATTACACTGATAAATCAGATCCTATAAGAGAACACGATTGTATATGGTGCATGGCATGTGTATCTGTTTGTCCTCCACAGGCAATAAAAGTAGATCAATCTAATTTGGAATACCATGAAAAGGCTTCTGGAACATATGATGAATCTCTAGCAAAAGGTAGCGCACCACCACCTCATGGACATTAAAAAGTAACAATAATAACTGCTAAAACATGGAATCACTAACCAGGTTAACTATTGAGAAATTACTGTATTAGTTAATCAGATTTCACCGAGGGGGAAATAATGGTTAAAATTATGCACTGGTCTTGATACATTAGTCAAGTGTTAAGGAATTTCCCAAGTCATAAGTCCTTATTTGGAATGTCATTTTGATCAACTTTGTGCTAAACCCGTGTGGATAAAGCATTTTAAGGATTTTTGCAAAAACCATTATTCATGTGAGCAATAGCCAAACAGACATTGAAGCCAATTAT
>JBNJLU010000066.1:0-7658 GCA_050591185.1 Candidatus Nitrosocosmicus sp. | reverse complement strand
CCAAAAACTCACTTCAGTTGAATATTCATGGACTTCTAGGTCTGCTGGATATTCTATGCTGAATTTATATTCTGGGCTTATGAATGTCTTCCAATTCCCTTCTTCTTGTGCAAAAGCATTAATTAATAAACCATTTGGAAAGATAGCGCTTATTGAAATAATTGTCGCAGCCAATATGGAAATAAACATTGTATTAAATTTCATAATATTAGATAGTATTCCAAGATCAAAATATATATTAATTTACATTATTGGTGGTTTTTTCAGATCTCATTTATTTTATCTTTCACTATAAAGAGGATATAACAATACTCAATCTCTGTACAGGTGGGGAAAAAACAAAGGCTACTGCAATGATAACGCTGTTTCAATAAACACCACCAAAAAATAGTTAGTTGGTTACATGACCATACATATTGTGGTAGAAATTGAATGTCAAAGTAACACATAATAACAAAGTTTAAAATTATTATATGATTTAAAATTAGATTTTTGTAAAAACGGAAAACTGGAAGGATATCTAAAGGAACATGGTAAATTATAAAATTGTGTTTTGCAACTTTCTTCCTACATGATGAAATTTTTGTGTGACATGTTATCGTAAGTGAATCAAATATTTTATCGTTGAATTTTAAGTTTGAAACATGTCAGTCCACAATGGTTTTTTGTGCCATTTGTGATAAGTAAACACCCGAAAATATAAAATTCTGCCCTTTTTGGGGCGGTTCCACAGATAAATTGCTACACGATGATGATGACGCTAGACAAATTAAAAGAGATCGATATGCAGAGTTAGTAAAAAGAGTTGGACAATACAAGCGATATTGGGACAAAGACGGAGTCATTCAGTTCAAGAGTGAGTATGTGGCAATTCTCCAAAGAAGATATGGATCTCAAGTTGGATTTATTACAGCATTTGAAGACTTGACAAAAGAAGGATATCGATTGATGGCTGTTGAGGAATGCAAAGAATCTTCATTTGCAAATGGTGGTGTAAATTCATTTACTATTTTCAAAAAATAAAATGAATATGGCCAATCAACATTTTGTATTCTTAGGGTTGTATAAAAAAATGAGTACAAGTTATTAGATCAAGACAATATTGAGATATGCATGTGCCAATTTATTGAAAAATACAACAACTCATCTGATAGCCTAAATCGATACTTTCAATATGGCGAGAATTGCATTTATTTTGACAAAGTCTTTAGCAGGATAACAAAAGTAGGTATAAAAGAATAAAATATTAAATTATTTATAAAAAATAATTGAATTCGTGCAATATTTGTATTTTACAATGTTCCTTTTTTTATTTGATTATAATTTTTTGGTTATTTTTAAAGAATTTGCCCATAATTATATCAAGAATGACAAGTTTTATTCAGATTTGGATTCTTAAAAGAAGCGCCGTTTAAATTGTTTATTGGATCGGGTGACGTAAACAATTTTGAACTTGTAAAATCTATTAAACTTACGGTAAGTAGCAATTAACAGCCTTTTTACACTGAGGATGAAAAGCGTGATTCCATAGGTTTTTGATAAAGGTTTGTTTAAATAAACTTATGATTTTTTATATTTATTAAGTTATTAGTTATAGAAACATATAATGGCATAACTTAACTACTAGTTATATCAATTTTATTAGTATGATCAATACTTATTTGATGCTGACGGCATTTTCATAGCAATAGGCATTCTTATAATATTGCCATTGTTTGGTATTGCATTTGCACAATATTCTACCCCCCCTAATTCAGGCGGCGCAACCATTGAAGAACTACTTGAATTAGCAAAACAAAAAATCAGTCAAGCAAAAGAATACGAAAAAAACTCGTGGAATAGTTACAATTATTCTAAATGTGGTTTATCATTGGACTATCCAGCCTCAATGAATTTGACAGAAAAAATAAGTAGATTTGAGACTAGTCCACATATTTCATTCAAAAACTTTACTGAAGAACTAACCATTTCATGCAATGAAAATATGGAGTTTAATAATACAAATGATTTAGAAAATTACTTAAACAATACCAAATTTAATCTACTTAAGTCCCAAGATCCAATTTATACTATTGTTGAGGATGTAAACATGACGAAATGGAATATAGACGGCAGAAAGGCAGGATCTATTGTTTACGGAAGTGAAACTGATGAAGATGCCATTAAGGGAAATGAATTAATTGTTGCATTTAATGAAAATAAACTAATAAGTATTAAGTTTGTGGCCGATGCTGATAAATTTGATCTGCCCGAAACTACCGCCATTGAGAAAAGGATGATTAACTCAATAAAATGGTTGGACTCCACGACAATTTCCAAACAAAAAAATATAAATGATACAAGTGATAGCAAAATTAACAAACAATCTTCTTCTGCCGTATCGTCTAATCCAATTAATTTTACAACAAAGTGGGGATCCGAGGGCACAGCGGATGGACAATTTCAATTACCACAAGGCATTGCTTTTGACTCATCTGGTAATGTGTATGTGGCAGATTATCTGAATGCCCGTATCCAAAAGTTTGACAGCAACGGCACGTTCATCACAAAGTGGGGATCCGAGGGCACAGCGGATGGACAATTTGATCTTCCATCTGACATATCTTTGGATTCATCTGATAATGTGTATGTGGCAGACTTTTACAATAACCGTATCCAAAAGTTTGACAGCAACGGCACGTTCATCACAAAGTGGGGATCCGAGGGCACAGCGGATGGACAATTTAAAAATCCATGGGGCATTACTGTGGATAGTTTTGATAGTATCCTGATATCTGATGTTGATAATGATCGTATCCAAAAGTTTGACAGCAACGGCACGTTCATCACAAAGTGGGGATCCGAGGGCACAGCGGATGGACAATTTCAAGGCCTTAGAGGCATAGCCATAGATCCATCTGATAAGGCGTTGTATATAGTCAATGTCAGAACTGAAATACAAAAGTTTGACAGCAACGGCACGTTCATCACAAAGTGGGGATCCGAGGGCACAGCGGATGGACAATTTCATTCTATATGGGATATCGATGTTGACTCATCTGGCAATGTGTATGTAGTTGACTGGGGCAATAACCGTATCCAAAAGTTTGACAGCAACGGCACGTTCATCACAAAGTGGGGATCCGAGGGCACAGCGGATGGACAATTTCAAGGCCCTAGAGGCATAGCCATAGATCCTTCTGATAAGGTGTATGTGGCAGATGAGAGTGGCAGAATTCAAGTTTTTTCTCTGGTTGCTAACAATTCAGTTTCTATTGGAGGCAACATTAAATAAAATGTAATCTCATACATAATAATATACCCTCTAATAGATACATTTAATATAACTAAAAAAAAATAATCATGGTAATCAAAAAGGCTATATGCTATTCCAGCATATATATAAACATAAACGTGTCAATTTATCCAAATGATTCTAGATATTCAAATGAAACAGATGAAGACATATTTGGCAACAGGATAATAATACTAAAGAGAGTAAAGTCTTTGAAGCAACTAAAAAGAACAGAGAAAGAGTTAGTTAGGCTAAACTACAAGGAGGCTATTATAAGGGGATTTACCCTAAAGAGTATTCAGCAATACATAGCAACCAAGACAAAGATATGGGTAGAATGGTCCTGTATGGAATACCTAAAGAAGGCAGAGGAGCAGGAAAACAGGCAGTGGTATTACCATATGGCCAAGGACCATTTTGCGTATATAGGGGCACACAGAAAATGCATAGACGAGATAGAGCAATTGAAAAAGGAGATGTGGAAAATTATACTGGATTCAAAGGCAGAGATGCATGTTAGAGTTCAGGCCTCCAAAGAACTGCACAGCCTAGCAAAGACAACTGCTCTTCTCTTGAGAGATTTACCATTTGTAGCAAACTTGTCTAAAATGTATGATGAAGGTATTCTCAATTCACTTTATGGTGATTCTTTACAATCAAATAATGAGCATTTATATGGAAATCTTCAAGAAATTGCCAAGGATTACATTCAAAGAAATCGTTATAAAAAGCCTGAAAAACTAGATAGTTCTTTTGATTCCACTTACATTAATGATGGAAAAACAGTGGCTGAGCAAAGCAGGTTAAATGTTGAAGGCAAATTTCAAAGTAAACACCAGAGATTGGTAGACAGTGACGTTATTGAGGACATGCAACGTCAATTTAATATTTCAGATTCTTTAAAAGACAAAAACATAGATGAATTAACCCCCGAAGACTTGAACAAAATAATTACACCTGAACATAAGGAATCCATGAGAAGGATACAAGAACTTTTGGATGATTAAGCAATTATAGTATCAATATTCTATTACCATGCCGAATTAAAACCTTAGTTATATTGTTACAGATCTGACTTCAAAGAAGCCTTACTTTTAGTGCACTAGTTCTCTATCTGACACAACTGACACATATGACATGGACAGAAATAAAAAAAATAAAGGTGTAAGAGAAAATTACTAAATTTCGATGTCAGAAAGGTCATATATGCCAGTTACATTTTGTTGATAAGTTGAGTCTTTTTAAACTCAAAATCAAATTTTAGAGATGTAAAGTTGAATATTTTAGGGATTGGTGATAGTAGCCATCCATACCAAATTCTTGAAAAATAGGGAAGGTAACACTTGTCTATTTGTTTAAACAAAATCAATCATAAGGCATTAGATCGAAACCTATTTGCTCTTTCTAGAGCCTTCTTTTGAGTTTCTGATAGAGGCTGATCATTTACCATTTCCTTAAATTGCAAAGCATTTACTATGGCTTTACCACTATAGTGATTATTAAAATACACAAAAACAGTATCTGTCTGTTCCTTTATTCTTTTAATCTTATTTGCCCATGAAGCAAGTTCTTTTTCAGAATAAAGATAGTCATACCAATAGTGATTTCTCGTTGTATTTCTTCCATGAAGCCGGACCACTGCTATGTCCTTGGACGTGACGTTTTCCTCATTGGACAAAAATCCCAGGTTTTCTTTTTCAGGCGAATCAGTAAATACCGATGCAATATTATAATGCTCCAAGAGTTCTAACACCACTTCTGTATCCCATGAATTGTGTCTAAACTCTAGGGCATAATGGTTTTTAGTTCCAATATCCAAGTTATTCTTTAAAGCATCCAAGAATTTTTCCAAGTTTTTGGTTTCCTTGATAGTAAAACTTGGAGGCAACTGGATAATGATTGCTCCAAGTTTATTTGTGTTGTTTAATGGTGATATTTTGTCTAGGAATTCTTTCAAGTCCCCTATTGCATCCTTGCTTACATCCAGCCTTTTTTCATGAGTAATTGTCTCTGGAACTTTGACTGATAATTTGAAGTCATCTGAAGTTGCTTTTGTAATTCCTATAAACAAACTTAGAGTCATGTGCTCGTAGAATCTCTTATAGAATGTAGCATCCATCTCTACGGTATCAAAGAATTGAGAATAATAGTTTAATTTTCTTGTTTTATTGTCAGGATAGAATACATTTAACCATCCTCCCTTTTCATATGGATCGCCATAGTTCCATCCTGAACATCCAAGAAATAATTGTGGGCACATAATGTAAAATTTTATAATGATTTGAGATAAAAGTTATCTAGGCAAGACCTACAACGGGTATTAAATCATCGCTTCAAGCACCGAACCAAAAAAATACAAGAGATTGGTAGACAGTGACGTTATTGAGGACATGCAACGTCAAATGCATATCACAGATCATTTGAAGGACAAGAGCATTGAAGAAATAACTAAAGAAGACTTGGATAATATGTAACTCCAGAGCATAAAGAATCAATCAAAAAGATTAGAGAACTTTTGGATGATTGACAATTCCTTATATGACTTATATCTTGTTCATCTTTAGAATGGAATTTCTTTTGCAATTGTTGTTTATATATAATTTTATCAATTAATAATAATATCAAATAACGTTTCTTTTAATGATTTAAGTTAAGATCTAAATATAATACCTTAATTTATTAGATAAAATTGAATCAATAACAAACAGTAAACAAGATTTTAAATTTGCATCATTTGATATCTTTTGACAAGAGGTAATAAAATCACAACAACCCCAATTATCCAAAGAAGAATATACCAATAAATTAGTGACATTATTATTAAATAGGGATGCTATAAAATATAATGGTAATAATGAAGTCAAAATAACTTTTGAATGGATAGTCATATTATAAGTTCAAAAACCAGTCATCGGAAACTTGTGGTTTCCTTTCTATAGGTGCATTACAAAACGAATCATCAAAAGTTTCAGATTATCTTAAGAATGAAGGCATACCCAATTCTGATGTAATTTACAAAAATTTCTTTCTAACCGTGAACAAAACTATATTTTTGGCACAAACATCCGGTATTATTATCTAAAACATCAAATGTTGAAAAAGTTTAACTTTAGATTGGTTGTTATTAAGTTGAAGTATTATCTTTTTCAGCATCGGCCTGATTGCTGTCACTTTGTGTTTCACTTATATCGTATGCAGTGCTTTCTCCATCTAATGTTTCGTCTTTGAGGATTTTCTTTACCGCTTTATCTTCTGCAAAAACATCTTTACTCATTAATGTAAATGACGAAACAAAGTATTTATAAATATTATAATCCAGAAAGACAATTACAGTATCTTATTTTAATTAAACCTATAATAAGTCAACAAGCAAGAACAAAGTCGTATGATGAACGACATACACAATACAACATGGGGCAACAGATTCATCGCTGCAGCCATAATCCAGGGGGGAATAATGACTTCAATAGCGTTATCAATGGCGGTGTCTCAATTTGTTTTTGCAAATGACCTAAACATGATACAGTATCTATCATTGTCTTTTGAAGGGCCTGCAAAATGGTTTTTTCTTGGAATCATATTTTACCTTGTTCTTATTGTCGCCATAGCGGTTACGGCCATCTTTTACATACACTTGGAAGTCAATCTTAAGAGAAAGATTTCTGGTGTGTTAAGTGTTTTGGCATGGATTCATTTGGTTGGCATGAATATCGGGGGCCCTTTGGCAACCATGCTCATGATATTTGCGGGGTTATCAGGCTCCGGTGTAATATCTGTTTTCACCGAAGGAGAAATAGGTCCACAGAATGTTGACGTGTTGAATACTTTGATCGCCCCAATAGCCTTTTCCATAGGAATCTTAAGCATCGGCGTTATTTGTGGAGGTTTAGCATATACACTTACGTATATCAAAGGAAAAAGCATTGGGCAAACCTAAAGATAAATAATTATTTGAGAATACTGGTAATCCACAAATACAGATACATACACTCAAATACAAAACAAAATTATTTTTTAAAATGTAATAAAGAAAATAGTGAAAAATAGATAAAAAAATGTTTATTGTATCCCTATTATATTTGGCAATAGAAACTCATCTACAATCGCAGGGGCAGGTTGTGAGTTGTCAATTGATATTGCCTCTACCCTTATTGTGTACGGTTATAATCCCACTTTGTGATGAAGTTGCCGTCGCTGTCGAACTTTTGGACACGGCGATTGCCGGAATCACCACATACACATTATTAGAGGAATCTACAGCGATGCCCTCTGGACGTGAAAATTGACCATTTCCTGTTTCATATGAACCCACTTTTCTTGCATAATGATATTATTACTTGGTAGTTGATTTTGACGGTTGTTCCAAAACTTTGTTCGGATTATT
>JBNJLU010000065.1:0-7673 GCA_050591185.1 Candidatus Nitrosocosmicus sp. | reverse complement strand
ATAGGATCAATTGCCATTTTACTTGCAAAGAATTTGGGGGCATACGTGGCAACAACAGTAAGCGCATACGACAAACAGTTTGTTCAGGATTTGGGAGCAGACGAAATCATAGACTACAAGATTCAGGCTTTTGAATATGTGTTGCGTGAATATGATGCCGTGTTTGACCCTGTGGGTGGCGATACATATACAAAATCTTTCAATGTATTGAAGAAAGGAAATGGTGGTAACGGTGGCATAATTGTGTCCATGCTAGAGCAGCCAAATACGGAACTCATGGAACGTTTTGGGGTAAAAGCTGTATTCCTGTTCACACAGGTCAACAGAGAGCGATTGACTCAATTGGGACAATGGGTGGACCAAAACAAAATTAAAGTGCATGTCGACAAGACATTCCCACTTGGTGATGCTGCAAAGGCCCTTGACTATGTAAAAGACATACATCCACGAGGCAAAGTGGTGTTGAAGATATGAAGAATGAATAGATGCTCTGAAATAGATCAACCATTTATGATGAATTTTATAATATACATCCCCATGTCCTTTAGTCCCTCCAAAACGTTTGGACTTTAATATCTATGAAGCTTAAATAAAATCATTAATTTCTACAGTGTCAAAATCTGTCCATATGTTATACCCTGTAAACACAAACACCTGAAAGTGAAGGTGCGGGGTATAGGTATAGCCAGTCATTCCAGCATTGGCTATCTCCTGGCCCGCTTGAACCTGTTGGCCTGTCCTAACTTTTGCACTGTTACGTCCCAAGTGGTCATATCTTGTATACTCTCCATTTTGGTGCATAATAGAGATAAAGTTAGAATAGTTCCAGTATGATGGATCAGGGCCCCCAACATTGGAGTCATCCTTGACGTAGGTGACAGTGCCGTCTGCTGCAGCAAGAACCGGTGAGTTTTGGGGCACAATAAAGTCAACTGCGTTTCTGAGATTGCCAATATGCGCCGGAGAAGTAGTTCTATCGATTCGCTGCAGCAGGTTTTGGAGTACAGGCATTGTGTATTTGTTTTTTGCGCGCATTAGGAATATACTCTTTTTTGCAGGATAGTTTATAATATACTATAAAAGGAAAAACAAATGGTTGAATCCGTTTACATCTTTTAAAAGTAAAAGATGATTAGTTACTGTATGTTATTTTATTGCTTTTTTGCTGTTGCTGTTGTTGTATTAGAGTAGGTTGCAGTATTGGGGTTATTACCGTTATTGTTGTTTGAAGTAGCTTCTGAAACTGTTGATGCTATTTGTCTTGAATTGTTTTCAAAGGTCCTTGCTGCGTTTACGTTTAGGTTTGAGAGGTGTTTTGAGTTGTCTTTTGCTTGCTGTAATCCTGCTTTCCATGAGTCAAGGTTTGAGAATATAATGTTGTTTGTCAGTCTTATTGCTGACACTGCATTGTCTGCAAAGTTGCTGACGCATTTGGTGTATGCCTTTGTCATGGAGTCTGGAGACGCAAAGATTGTGACCAGATTGCTATAGCTTTCACTGTATGGCCTCCATGCTGACTGGAGGGTGTTAATCACCGCTTTTTGGGACTCTATATACTCCTCTGAGATCTCTTTGGCTGTTTGCAGTGATTGTTGTTGATAATTGTTGACAATTTCATTATAACGTGGGATTTGGTTTCTTGACTCCTCTATTGACCTCTTGATTTGGTCTTTGGTTTGGTCAAGTGAACTGTTTATTGACTCTTTGATGTCATTAGAGTTTTGGTTGTTTTGGTTGTTGTTGTTATTTGATTTAGTTTCATAGGTGTATTTTGAGAAGTCTGCATCGTTGTTGTTTTTGCTGCTTGTTGAATTTGTTGTATTATCGGATTTAAATGTCATCACTATTTATTGGTTAACAATCTATATAAACGCTGGTATCAAACGGTTTTTAATGTCTTTTATTGACAGAATATAAGGGTTTATTTGATGCATCAAGTGCTTAAATCAATCGTACGCTCTATTGTCAACCACTTTAACATATCTAGACTGCCTTTTCAAAGGATGGTATTTGTAAATGTTGTCGGATTGGTAATATTAATAATTAATTATTTGGCAAAGCCTGCCCTAGCCCAAAGATTTTCAAATATTGTCGCATAACTATCAATAGTTGATTGGTTATTGGAATAAGTTGCCATTCCTACCGATTCCTCAAAGCCTTGATTTGCATCGCCACTATCTTTTATTTCAATTGCCAGGGAAAATGCAGAGTCCACAACAAAGGTAGTGATTTTGGTATGAAACACGGATTTCATCACGGAACGGAAATCTATAAAATGGCGACGTTCTCCTACACCATCATTTTCTAATGCAAGTTCTTTTGTTATCTTGGTAAACTCGTCTTCTTCCTTTTCCATGTTTAACAATATCTTGACATCCACATCGTATTCTGAAACAGATCTTAAGTCTTTCAGAATCCCCATGTCTCCAAATATTTTGAATGAGTTTGGTGTTGCAAATATTATTTTAATGTCGTCTCTGGCCGAATTTAGGGTTTTTAAAACAAGGTTTATTATATCATTAGGATCCTGGAGGGTATCTATGAATTCCCTTTTAAGACCTTGCTCAATTTCCTTGATTCTGTATTTTGAAGGAATGGCCTTGTCCCATAATAGGTTGAATACTTGTTGTTGTTGTTCAGCTATGACCTTGACGTTACTAACTATAAGTTCTCCTGGAAATGTCCTACCATCTTTTGTCACATTAGCTGATGCAAGATAATGTCTTTCATCATGCACTCCAAATGCGCCTTTTATTCCATCTATATGACGTACTTCAGCAATTCGCATCAGTTCTTTGCAATAATTGATATTTTCGTTAGTAATGTCAGTAATCCATCTTAATTTAATTCCCCTATTTTTTAGAGTATTCATACCCTCCCAAATAGGGGTTGCATTAAGGAGAACAGCAGGCCCTTGAGCGTCAACACACGCGTCCATGTTTATTTTTAATTTAGAATAGACCTGCAAAGATGCTTTAATCATCTCTTCTGGATCATACAGGACTATTGTCCTTTCAGTGGCGTAGTCAGCATAGTATTTGGACGGTATTGACAATAAATAGTTTACAAGTCCTTTATAATTAAGTATTTTTAACTGAATATATTGGATAATAAAATTTCATAATGATATAATTTAACTGGGTTCAGTCACAGGAAGGGTATATGGATCTTTTAGCTATGAATCACATAGGATGCATTAGCCTGGCATATCTTTTGTCGTTCTTTTTTTATGTCCTGTAATATCTTTTCCTAAAGTGATGGTTGTGTTTTATTATATTCTCAGAGAATCAATAACATTGCTAATAATATCATTTGATCACTAAGGACAGCAGTAATGGGAATATAATATATGATTTATGCATGTGGGGATTTAGGCAGTCTTGGTGACGACTCTAATAACGGCGATGGTGGAAGTCCGTAATAGTGTGCCAGCTGTCTTGTGATTTTCAATGTCGAGATACCTAACCAGGGCCTATTTGTTACCCGACCATTTTCTATCAAATCATTTATTATCGTTTTTGCAACGCTTATTGGAATGGCAAAACCTATTCCTTGTGCATATGGCATTTTCGCGGTATTTATTCCAATGACCTTCCCACTTGAATCAATTAGCGGCCCACCAGAATTTCCAGGATTTATTGCAGCATCAGTCTGGATTAACTCAAGAATTCCATTTTCAAATTGCAGTTTTCTGTTTAGTGAACTTATTATTCCTGCGGTTATTGTTGGGCCACCTGTTAAACCAAATGGATTTCCTATCGCCATTACAATCTGACCCATCTTTAGGTTTTCTGAGTTTCCCAATTCAGCAAACGAAAAGACCTCTTTTGATTTTACTCCTATTATTGCCAAATCAGTGGGTTTGTCTGCTCCCACTACAAAACCATCAAATAAGTTATCATCATTAGTAGTAATAGTAAGTTTATCGGCCTTGTCGATCACATTATAGTTGGTAGGTAAGGATGTGCCCTTTTTTATCAATTATTACACCCGAACCAACACCTTCGGTGGGAAACACTCTCAATAATTGATCCCTCATCGTTCTGACACTGGCGATGTTCACCACGCTTTTTCTCACCGTTTCGACAGCGTTTATGATTAAATTTTCATCAGTAGATATAGGAATCATTTGTTAAACCCTGCTCCTTTTTTTAATAAATTTATAAGGTTGTTTTTTAATCAGTGGGAACATGATTTCGATTTATCGGGTATTTCTAAAAACTCGGATTCTTTTTTGGCTGTACTTTTTGTCCAGTCTTTTTCTATCACTCAACAATACATAAGTCAATTCTCAAATATAAAAATATGGTTACCAATCGGTTACTAAATCAACAAGATTAATAAGATGGGGTTGTCATGACTCAATATCAAATTTAGAAACGCTTTTAGCAAAATATTCAATATATTTTCCCCATATTTGCATTTATTGAAGAGATTTTTATTGGATGCTTCGCATCTGTAAAGATGATAATGTTTTTTGCTAATAATGCATAAACCCAATCAAATAGACAGTTCTTCAGCAAAAAGATATATGCGCTGCATTTTGATCCCCCAAACCACTAAGTTGATATTCCCAGTCTGAAAATCCATCATCATCCGCAATATTTCTTAATGCACTGAGGCAGGCGTTTATATCCCTATAGCTTCAATTTAATGCATCTCTAAAGCAATCCAATGTCTTTGGTATATTTTTTTATGGCCTTTTCTGGTATTTTATATGAAAAACCACTACTCAATCACTTTTGATTTTCGACAGTTGGAAAGACAGGATAAAAACCAGGAATATGATGCCTGCGCTAATTAGAAAGGTAGTCGCCCCAATCAAATTGTACAGCAATCCACCGGTTATCAGTCCAATGATACTTGCCAGGCTTCCAAAACTGCTTGCAACACCTTGTACAGCTCCCTGACTAACGGTTCCTGCACGCTTTGAGAGTATTGACATAAATGATGGCCACATAAGTCCATTACCAATTGCCAGCAAAATTGCAGCCCCATAGATTAAGACAATATCATTTGAGGCAAAAAAAACAAAATTTGCGCCTAAAATTAAACTGCCAACTATAACTAGTTTTTCCTCAGAGATTTTTTGTAGTGCTTTTCGAAGAACGGGTCCTTGGACCAGAATCATGATGCCACTTAACACTGAATAGAATATCCCCATTTCTGTTATTGACCATTTTAAACCAACTACAGCATGGGTCGGAAATGATGTATAAAAGATGTTAAAACCAAGGAAAACAAAAAAATACAGCACAAGCAAATAGGGAATGTGCTTTAGCTTGAATATGTCCTTGAACTTGAGGTTGGCTGGATTTGGAGCCTTGTAGCATTCCTTGCATTCAAATGAGAAAACTTTTCTGATGTTATTTTTTTCGGAAACTGGTATTGCTACAACTGCTGCTTTTGGTTTTGATTCCTTTAAGGTAAATCCTATTACAGCTAAGGCAATTAGGGAGATAAACACGGCCGCCAGCACAGGCAATATCTCCTTATAGACGGTTCCGCCCAAAATCCCTGCCAATGCGGGACCAACAATAAAACCCAAATTGGAAGATATCGCCATTTTGCCAAAGTTTTTGCTTCTGTTTTTGTCGGATGAAACGTCTGCAAAATAAGCATTGGCAACAGAAACATTGCCCCCTGTTATCCCATCCAAAGCCCTGGCAAAAAACAACACAACTAATGGCAGTGTTATTACAAAAGATCCAACAACAACAGAGTTAACGCCATAAAGGTTTTCCACAGGCAGAAAAAGTGCAAAAAGGAAAACAATCCAACCGATTAATGTTCCGCCATTGCTTAACAAAAGAACTTTTTTTCTCCCGTAAGTATCAGACCACCTTCCCAGAATTGGCGCGCCAATGAGCTGAAAGGCCGGATAGATTGCAGCCAATATCCCATAAACTATGGAGTTTCCGCCAAAAGATATGACCAGAAACACCAAAAAAGGCAAAACAATACTAAAGCCCATAGTTCCAATAAAATTTGATAACAATAATGGAAAAAGCGGAACCTGTTTATTTACAATTGCCATTATTTACATAAATCACAAGATTTAGAGATATAAAAGATTGTCATCATGTTAAGATATTTTTGTATTAACTCCGCATCCATTTCAAAAAAACCATCTGGTCGAAGAAAATTTAAAATCTCTACATTGTTATTGAAAAAAAAGCCGTCTATATGTCATTTGCTGCATTTTGCTTGTATAGCCACCCATAAAAACCATCAACAAGTTTTGTTTACTTTTATACCGTTTTGGTTATGCAATTCACAGCAGCGGATGACAATACCTTTGTTGATGATAACGATAATGATCACATAAAAAATAACAAATAAGAAGAAACGAAATCACATCCATAATAGATATATAAGATTGCATTCAGCATTGTGTCCCCTATGAAACGGATGAAAAAAAATATTGACCGTAAATCAGAAATACGAAATCATTAATTAAAGTAATTTGCAGTTAACCGCAATTCTCATTATATCGGTATAGACTTGTGTGCTCTACTCATTGTCTTTATATATTTATGCACACATTTTACATTATAGAGACATGAGTAATAATGAAGCAGAAAAAGACGAGATGAAAGATGAAGCTCACGAATTACAAGACGATGAGCAGGATGCTGAAAATGAAGATAATGCGGACTACCAAGAAGAATAAAAGGTGTTAAGAAAGAGAGGCTCTGTCAAGTTTCCGTCAGACAAACGCCTATAATGAACCTGTCAAAAGTCGCCAGATAGAAAATTATTTTTTCGCCATCACGTTACTGCTTTTTTTGTACCAAATCGCCTCAAGAACAGCGAGTTTCCAAACACCAAGGTGTCACTTATGACCCAACCCAGTGCCCCCAAGGCGGGCGTAAGTATATGGTAATTGGTCATGCCATAGAAAAGGCCAGCCGCTATTGAAATAGTTATGGCATTATAGGCAAAAGACATTGTCAGGTTCTGCTTTATTTTTTTCATTGAATATTCGGCAAGTTTTAATGCATAAACAATGTCGGACAAGTCATTTTTCATGAGAATCACGTGTCCAGCATCCATCGCAACATCGGTTCCAGAACTCATTGCGATCCCTACATCGGCTTGGGTCAGGGCAGGTGCGTCATTGATGCCGTCACCCACCATAGCTACTACGGTCTTTCCCCCATTATCATTTTGTAAACGCTTTATCGCCTCTGCCTTTTGCTGTGGCAATACCTCTGCCAAAACGTTTTTTATCCCAACCTTTTTGGCAACAGCGTTGGCTGTTCTTTTATTGTCACCACTCAAGAGAATTGTTTCTTTTCCCATTGAGTGGATTTTCTTGACTATCTCCATCGAATTCTCCCTTAGCATATCCGCAACCGCTACAACCCCTATCAGCCTGTCCTCAATAAAGACTGTTACCACCGTTTTGCCATCTGTTTCCAATTCACATATCTTTGAATGGGCCTCTTTTGGGATTTTGTTTGGGTGATTGTTGTTGCCTTTGTATAGAAAATTGCTATTTGCGCTTTGTGGGCTTGTAACACTTATTCTCTGTTCTTTGTGTATGGCAACAACCCCATGTCCTGTGATTGAGGTAAATCCAGTAACCTCAAGTAACTGTATCTCTTTCTCATGCGCTTTTTTTACTATTGCCTGTGCTATGGGATGCTCAGACTTGTTTTCTGATGAGG
>JBNJLU010000064.1:0-7832 GCA_050591185.1 Candidatus Nitrosocosmicus sp. | reverse complement strand
CCAGTTTCATTCTGTTGTTGTTCTTGTTGTTGTTGTCCAGTTTCATTCTGTTGTTGTTCTTGTTGTTGTTGTCCAGTTTCATTCTGTTGTTGTTCTTGTTGTTGTTGTCCAGTTTCATTCTGTTGTTGTTCTTGTCCAGTTTCATTCTGTTGTTGTTCTGCTGATTGGTCTAGAGTTGGTCCAGTTTGACCTTGTGGATCATGATCAAGTTGTTGTATTTCTGTATCGTTTGCTGACTCCAATTCCAAACCAGAAGATAATGAAGTATTTGATATATCACTACCATTAGCAAGCAAATCCTCATTTCCCTGTGTCAAATTCTGAAGTTCCTCAAAAGATCCTATACCTCGCTGGTTTAAGTCAGAAGGATCACTATCAGATGTATTTTGTGCAAAGACAGAGGGCAAAAAGCTTGAAGTATAAAGCAAACCAGAAATTCCTACAATGGTAAATATCGCTACTACATATTTGGCAACGTTCATTTTAAATCTCATTATATTAAGTAGTATAATAAAGTTTTTAATTTTATTAGATAACATAGGATTTTGTCAAAACCACGTTAAAATTTTATCATAAATTAGTAAAGACGTTATAAATATACCAATATACATGATAGGTTGAATGATTACTCTTCCATAATTTCTAGCTGAACCTTTATCGAGTGATCGGTAATTTGTATTTCACAATCCATTTCAAGCATATTCTTAAACAGTGATTTAAAATATCCAAGTAAAAATTTGGATCCTTTAAAACCCAACCTATGTCTAATTACAATTATTTTTTTGTTTGCCTCAGTTATTTCATCATAAGTTCCAACCTTTCCGTAAATACATAGTATTTTCTCGATATATTCAATAACTGATTCAATTGAAACATGTTTTTTCCAAAACAAAATGGTATCGTTAGGTAATTCTGTACCCATTTCCAATCCCAAATCAAAAGCCTGATTTTCTTCAACACAATTTAAAACACTTGTAAATATTTCGCGATTTATCACAATCATATCAAGTTTTGATTGAAATCTAGTAAACTCAGTATATTGTTTAAGAATGGAATTCATCATTGCATTGACAGATATCCCCATTCGATCTGCCTCATTATGTAAGATCTCAGAGAATACTTTATCTATACGAAAAGATCTAACTGATGAAGACGATGGAGATGGCGTAGGCAATGAATATACAATTATCAATTGTAATTATAGCATAAATTTGTAACTATTTGTAACCCCTAGTAGTTATATGTAACGGAAAATGCAAATAGTAAACATTATGTTAAATATAAACTATTACTAATTTTGGTTATAATGAGACGCTGCCTACAAGAAGTAATAAGACCCCAGGGAGATAACGAACATATTCATTCAGTCATCTATGATTATGAAAAAGGAGAAAAAATCTGCAGTCATTGTGGAATTGTAATAAAAGATAAATTAAATGATACCGAGATAGACAATGAATACCCTAAAAGTAAAAACGATGTCAATACAGTTCTGCCACATTCACTATCACTTTATAATCAAGGCATATCTACAACTATAGCAAACTCTTACAAATCCATGTCAAACGAATGGTCAACTAGTCAGCAAACTCGAAACAAGATTGAATTTTTAAACAAAATTGTTAGCTATTCTAACGAAAAAAGAAATCTAAAGATAGCATTAGACATATTAAATCGGTTAAAGGACAAAATTAACCTTACTTCAGCTTGTGTCGAAGAAGCTTTTTCTTATTATAGAAAGGCATTGGAAACAGGATTAATTAAAGGCCGATCAATAAAAGAGATGACAATAGCTTGTGTTTATATTACCTGTAAGAAAATCCATCTCCCCAGGACATTATCCGAAATTTCAAAAATAGTTAATGGAAACGAGGTTTTTGCTGCAAGATGTTATCGCATTCTTACTAGGGAATTTAAGATAGTGTATTCTCAAGTTGATCCTGTGTTTTTTTTACACAAAATAGCCAAAGAATCCAACATTAGCGAGAAAACAACCCGAAAAGCTTTAGATATACTGATTTCAATAAGAAAAAATCAAGCATTTATTGGAAAAGATCCCTTGTCAGTTGCAGCAGCGATATTATATTCATCCTGTAGAAAAAATAAAGAAAAAATATCCCAATCAAAAATAGCCCAATCTGCAAACATCAATATAATCACATTAAGGAAACGGTTATCAGAAATAAAGTCCATATTTGGCGATATTGATTTGTTAATTAACAATTCCGAATCAACTAAAAACAAAAGTGATCCAAAATCAATGCAAATCAGTGTACCTATGATGAACGTTAGATAATGTGAAAACATTACTTGTGGGGGTCACGAGAGCTTAATACTCTTTCAAGTAAAATTACATTAAGAAAATAATACGTTATTTAAGAAACAACATCGTCATACCACTTACGGTTTCAACACACAAAAAGCAAAATGAAACTAAACATCAAGGAGTTCTTTAATTAATCTGTTTAATAAAAATAATTTTATGGGTTTGACAACCAAAGTGACTTTTTTGCCTTCGAATATCTTTTCTCCGTTAATGATATTTCTAATAGAATCATAGGCAGTAATTATCATAATAGGGACCGCAGGATACTGCTCTAGTATTTCTTTTGCAGCATCAACGCCATTTTTATCACCAGGTAATCGATAATCAAGAAGGATAATTTCAGGTTTAAACTCTAAATAGTCATCCATGATATGGGTTGCAGTAGTATTTGTAACCAATACAGCATAACCTTTGCTTTTTAGGAATTCCTTGTACAAATTCAACAGATCTTGTTCATCTTCAATAATCATTACCTTAATTTTGTCTTTTACCATTCAATTATAAGATATATAATGCAGTTCACCATTATTAGACTTTACTAAAGTATAGATAACACAAAATAAAATGGCGTAGAAAATTTTTTGCTCATTTACTTTTGTCTAGATATTATTCCATATAGCCTTTAGTATGTTTTAAGAAATTAGCATAGTCCTATTTTGGTTTCTGATTCAGTGATAAACATTTCTCATATCTATGGAAGGTATATCCATAATGCCCTTTTTAGTATCTTTAATGGTATTAATAAGGATCTTTTACCATGGTTTTCAATTAGCGTCCAATTCCAATTAAATGAGACTCCCATGAGTATATCTCATTTAGTTATCCAACAATTTAGACTAACCAGAATATTCAAAGGTTCACCTTCAAATACACCAAGAATTTGGATTTGGATTAAGAATAGGTTTTTTTGGATACTAAATGATAATGATTTTTTTTTTGGACTTTTTTAATCACAGGTATAAAACGGTCTCATATGCAAAAATAAGTCATTACTTTAATTTTAACTAAATCCAAAATACATAAAATCAGTTTACATGTACTAGTTTTGTATTTTTTGAAATTGCATATTCATAATCACTATTTTCGTTTGTTTATCAACTTTCATCATTTCTCAGAATAAAAGTATGGTCTGGAAAAGGATCCTATTCCTTTAGCATTTAGTGTTAATAAATCTACAAGCATATTTGCATATTTGTCGTTCACAAAGACTCCTTTTGAGATATGAGTATAGTATCATTCCACCCATTAAGGAAAAGATCCTGTAAACCTAACAACCATTACAAGCAAAATAATAGTAGGTGCCAAACACATAACATCATCAGTTGTGTTTCGTTTTTATAGGATAGCAAGATTATTCATACCGAATAGCATGGAAGATTCAGATATCAAATGGGCACAAACTATAAAAAAAGAAGCTCGCGGGGTAAACGGGCTTGATTTAGGTGAAGTACAACAAGTAGAGATAGAAAGCATCATAACGCAAAAAGGTACCATAGAGAAAGAGCAATACCGTATTCCAAAAAAACTTGTTGAAAAATTTGATGGAAATGTACTATGGTTTAACTTGACAATTGACGGCGCTAATAAATATGCATTGTAAAGCAAATATGAACAAATATTATTATTAGCATATTGTTAATTTATAATTTAATTGATAAATAACTCAAATAAGGATAATTAATCATTAAATAAAATAAACATAATTTTATATCCAATAATGCATTTGGATGCATATATAGTTAGTTTGTTTATAATATAAAGTATTTATTGATGAATTACCTACAAAATTTAAATTTAATAACAAATAACGAAAAAGATATTTATACGTTGCATAATAAACCTAATCAATGATTTCAAAAAAAATATTATTATTTGGAATAGTTACAGCAATAATGTTTTCAATAACTGCAAATTCTCAATCAATCAATGCACAACCTATTACTGTAGATGTAAATAGAGCTGCAGTTCCGGGCCCAGGATTTGGTGATGAGAAAATAGGAACAGTAAGTATTGACGCTACCGATACTCAAACAAATATATCAACAAATATTACCGCCACTCCTGGAGAGGGTAAAGTATTTGAAGCATGGTTAGTAGATGAAGGTGGATCCAATTACAAGTTAAGTTTGGGACAAGCTGATGACGGAAAATTACAATACGCAGCTAACCATGTCAATCCTTACACATATTCACAATTCATAATAACCGAAGAACCACAAGCAGATACAGATCCTAACGCTGGCGGCACATTCGCAGGAGCAGATTTACCCCCTCCATTTGGACAATAACCACCATTTTTTATAGATAATTTTAAATATAATTTCCAATCTGTCCAATAATGGATAATATTAGGAATTTCATATTTTTCAATATTTAAAATCAAGAAGCACAGAGTTAATTTAGCCCAATACAAAAATAAAAGATAATCCCAGCAATACCAAAGTCATGAGTAGTAAACACATGACAATATAGGTTACATTCATTGTTTATATATATAAAAAATATTACTAACTATTATTATTTTGACAAAAAACGATGATGCGATTGAGCTCCATAAAACGCTTAAAGGCAAAATAGAAATTTGTAGCAGAATTCCACCTAACAAGATTTTTGAAGATGAAGCAACAGATAAGGGTATTTTAGACCTTATATACACACCAGGAGTAGCCTATGTTGCTGAGCAGATATACCACGACAAAGAACTTGCTTACGACTATACATCAAAGTGGAATAATGTTGCAATAGTCTGTGATGGGACTAGGGTTTTAGGATTGGGCAATGTTGGGCCCGAATCAGCATTAACGGTTATGGAAGGAAAGTCAATACTATTTAAGATACTAGGCAACATTAATGCATATCCTCTCTGCATAGCTACCCAAAGCAAAGAAGAGATAATCAAGTTTGTTAAACTAATAGAACCTAATTTTGGTGCAATAAATATTGAGGATATAGAATCTCCAAAGGTTTTAGAAATAGTGGAAATATTGCAAAAAGAAATGTCCATCCCTGTGTTCCATGACGATCAACACGGAACAGCAGCCATTACACTTGCAGCACTGATAAATGCGCTGAAAATAGTAAATAAAAGAAGTGAAAAAGTTAAAGTAATAATCGCAGGAGCCGGCTCTGCAGGATATGGCATATTCAAGGTTCTTTACAAGGCAGGATTTAAAGAAATAGTTGTAGTTGACAAAAAGGGGGCAATTTATGAAGATAGAGAAGATATGAATAGCCTGCAGCCTATCAATGGGGCCAATAACAATGAGACCCAAAATGGCACAATCAGTCATACCAACGCCTATAAAATAGAAATTGCCTCCAAGACTAATAAAAAAAACATATCAGGAAATTTAGAGAACGTTATTGATGGTGCAGATATTTTTATAGGAACAACAGGAAACGGGAAAATACTTGACAGCAAAATGATAAAATCCATGAGCTATGAGCCCATAATCTTTGCTTTAAGTAATCCTGATCCAGAGATAGCACCAGAAATCGCCAAAAGAGCAGGAGCTAAAATTATTGCTACAGGCAGATCCGACTATCCAAATCAAATAAATAATGCGGTGGTGTTTCCATCTATTTTTAGGGCACTTTTAGATTTAAGAATAAAAAACATAGATGAAAATATACTTATTGCTGTTGCCCAATCAATTGCAGATTTGGTAGATTTGAAGCAGCTAAAGGAAGATTACATAATACCAAAAATCAATGACCCAAGAATACTACCCATAGTAACTAAATCGATAAAAGAATATATTTTGAGCCAAGGAAATAATCAATAATAATATGGGTAATGCAAACGAAAGGCGAATTTTAGTCACTGGAGGAAGCGGCTTTATAGGAAGCCACCTACTCACAAAACTAATTGAGAAAAAAAACGTGAATCATTATCCATATCACATCCGCTGTTTAACCAGAAATAAAAATTCGATAATGGCTCAAAACAAAAATGAGAAAGACATAGAAATAATTGAGGGGGATTTATCTAATTACAATGACTGCCTGAATGCTTTGGTTGGGATAGATATAGCATATTATCTTGTTCACTCGATGGAAGGATCCACAAAAAATTGGAAAAGATTTTCAGAAAAAGAAAAAGCCACTGCAGAAAATTTTAGCCGTGCAGCTACCCAATGCGGTGTAAGAAGAATCATTTACCTCGGAGGGTTATCGTATTGAAAAGACGAAGAATTATCTCAGCACATGTTAAGTAGAAAACAAGTAGGGGAAATACTTGTAAAATCCAAATCCAAGGTAACCATTTTCCGTGCAGCAGTAATTCTTGGAAGTGGAGGATGATCTTTTGAAATGCTGAGATACTTGGTGGAAAGATTACCCATAATGGTCTGTCCAAAATGGGTCAAAAACAAAACCCAGCCGATATTTATTGAAGATGTAATAGAGTATCTTTTCCGCTCTATTGAAATAGAACAAACAGAAGGAAAGGTTTTTGATATTGGTGGACCAGACGTTCTAACTTATTTTGATATGATGAAAATATACGCCAAAATTATCAACAAATCCATAATAATCACCATCATACCGATTTTAACCCCTAAACTATCATCTTACTGGGTAGATCTGGTGACTCCAGTTGGAGCTTCTCTTGCAAGACCACTTGTAGAGAGCCTAAAGCACGAATCCATAGTAAAAGATCATTCAATAGAAAAAATAACTCCCATGAAACTAAGAACGTTCAGGGAATCTTTAGAATACTGTTTAAAAGAAGAAAACAAATATAAAAAATCAAGCAAAAACCCAAACAGAAAACAGAGAACCTCATTCTCGTTAAACCACAAAATTCTTTTAATATCTTTAGGTTTGCTTCTAATTATAGGAACCACATATTATTTCCTTGACAGCAGGCAAACATTTCTAAAGCCATTTTGGTTAATGATAGGGGCATTTTGGTATCTATCAATCATTTTTTCTATCTATTTCATTAGGTATGGAGCGAAATTGGGTGCTTTGGTAGCTGGCATAGTCGCTTGGTCTACACTAATATTTTGGATACTGGATAATTACTATATTATTTCAGGGTATTCGTTGATATCAAGTAACCCAAATGCCAATGAAACATGGAGAAACATATTGGGCATAATAATAGCATCCTTTACCATAATATCATCCCATAATATCTTTAACAAGACAAGGTTCCATCATTAAGCATGCGTTATTGTAAATCATATAAAAAATTACAGGTTATCTCCAAAGTTTTTCATTTTTGAATCAACTCGTCATTGAGGAGACTCTTTGCCTTTGTTTTTATGCGTATGTTCGGTTTTGTGGACCCGTGCATCCATTTCTTTTCCATGCTCTTCGCGTACATGATGTAATCTATCTTTTTCATGAATGAATTGTTTTCCGCACTTATTACACTTCAGAATTGTATTATGATGGATTTTTCTTGAATGTTCAATCAGTTCAAGATATGTATTGAATTTCTCGTTATCTACCTCGCATTTGTATTTTTTATGAAAAAGTTCCACTAATCTATTAATAA
>JBNJLU010000063.1:0-7918 GCA_050591185.1 Candidatus Nitrosocosmicus sp. | reverse complement strand
GTATATAACAATTTCGTGTTTTTTTTGGTTTGCATTTTTAATATTGCTGACAATAATTTTTTTTCTTCATTTTTGCTGTTATTTTTTCTAGTATATCCATTAGAATCATAATAATAGCACTATCAAAGGAAATGCAATTATAATTTATTCTTTTAGTTAAAACAATCGGATATGAATTTGGTATTTAAATCTATTGCTATTTCTTCTATTGTCTTTGTAATGATTCTATCCCCAGACAACCACTATCTTAAATATATTTTCTCAGAGTCGTTTTCAAGTAATTATCCTACTTCTTTTTATTTAAATAGTTTTAAATCAAATCAAACTTCTTTAGATACCGGCTGTGATTTCTTGAATCTTTGTGGAAAAAACATTGATAATAAATTGAGTGAGGTTAGTTTGTCTTTTAATAATAAAATTGTCGATATCTCTTATCTCAATTCCTATCTGCAATTGCCATTTCCATAACTGTTTATACCTTTAAATAACAAACAACTAAGATAGGTTTTCTTCTTATTGCTGTAAATCGTCTATCAGTTTTGGATCCCTTTTTTTTAGTATCATTATAAATCTCTCAAGTTTTTTTATAGTTTGAGGATGAAGGTGGTGTTCTATTCCTTCAGCGTCTAAATGGGCAGTTTCATTATCCACTCCTATCATTTTTAAAAACTCTACAAATAAACTGTGTTTTTCCTGGATGTTTTTTGCTATGTGAATACCTTGAGATGTCAATCTTAATCCCCTGTATTTCTCATAAATTAGATAGCTGTTCTCATCCAGTTTTTTTACCATCTTGGTTACACTTGGGGAACTGACATTGAGATATTTGGAAATGTCTGCAGTTGTAGCATATCCTTTTTGTTGAATCAATTCATAGATTACTTCGAGATAGTCTTCCATTCTGTCTGTTCTAATTTCATTATCTTTTTTTTCGTTATGAGCACTACGAATACAGTCCAATCTTTTTTCAAATTGATTGTTCTTTATCCTTTGTGATTCGTCTATTGACAAACCATGTTGTTTAACTTTTCGTACAACATAATCCTTTCCCTTTTATGGGTAAGAAATGGCCCCCCAAGAATATCCATTTTTAGATTGTTGTGAAATTATCTTTATTATAAACAGGAGGCTCTTTGTTATTTATTAGTGCGATTAATACACGAAAATCAATAAATTTTCTTTAGTGTTTCTTTGTACATGTAATTATCTATTTCAGTTTCTACTGTAGGACTTGTATGTAAATAACATGAATGCATGTTATATAAAAAGACCAGGATAATTGTGGTTATTACCTCTACTGCATGGGCTTTAAACAAAATCATAAAACTAGATCTGTGTGTTTTTTAGTAATATCTCTGTCAAAATATGGATGTTTCCTTCATTGAATGAAAGGACATTTTTTTTAAAAGTAATAAAGAAATTACTAAAAAGAAAAAGTTAAAAATGTTGTGATTGGGTAAAATTTAAAATTAATGGATTTGCGATTCATGGCAGCCCGATGAAATTTTTAATCGAAAGATTGTATAATCCAATGCATTTGGTTTTTTTGTATTGGGGATCTTTCAATGGAATTAATTGATTGATTTTGACTGTCTCAAATAGCTATAAAATAAAAGGGCGACAACATCAACATCAACAAGAAGAGATGGGATTTATAATTACCTTGGGGGCAATATTCTGCTGAATTGGTAACATAGGTACGCCTGCTAACCATTCTCTTCTTTCATTTTTATGAACATCCAGATTAGCTTCAGGGCTATTATTCCTGTTTACCTTTAGTTTACCATCTGTTACTTTAACAATGCATTGCTTCTATGAAAATATTTTATATGTGATTTTAGCTGATTTATAGTACACATGCGTATACCATCAGGATGGTATCAGCAATGATGTAGCGTACATGATTGTCATCCCTATCACAAATCATGAAATAACGGGAGCACTTAGGAAAGATTGCTTCTTATTGTTCTCTTTGTTGTTTTGATCATTGTTTTTATTGCCGTCTTTTACCATCATTGATGCAATGGAGAATATCACTTGAAATATCGCACCGGCACCTATTGCCAAAAATATTTTGGCAGCTAAAGGAGAATACATAAACCCGCCGATCCATGCTCCTATAATCGTAGGGACTCCGGCTATTAATCCCATTAGCAATAGTTTTCGTATCTTGACTTTACCTACCTTGGCCATTGGGGCTACTATAGCCAAACCTTCGGTGGTATTGTGTAATGTGAATCCAACTATTAAAAAAGTGCTAAATGCAACTTGACCTAGCAGCACTGCAGCACCTATCGTCAAACCCTCACCGAAGTTGTGCAATCCTATGCCTATTGCTATCATCAACGATATTGCTAGGGACTTTGCCATCATTTCTTTTTCAGAGACTGGATTAGGGACAGGTAATAGTGTTGGTGTTGGTGACGGTGTTGTTACATTACCATAGTGTGAATGTTTTATAGCAGTGGCGCGTTCAACGAGTTTTTCGGATATATACAACAATGACAAAAATGAAATGATTGTAACCATTGCAATCAACACCTGGCCGTTAAAGGCTCCAGCAACATTTTCTCCAGCAATTTCATTTCCCTCAACTATGGCATCTATACCCAAAAACACCAACAGGCCGGCAGTAAGACTTAGAAAGAAATTGTACCTGTTTATGCTTAGTCTTTTTATGAATGGGTACCACAAAAGACCTATCAATACGGGAATAACCCATACATAAATACCAATGACTGCAAAAAAAGATGCTTGTTGTATATTTGGGGTTGGAGCCAGAGCCGCAGCTTCCACACCCTTGCTAAATCTCGTGCCATCTGAGGTTGTAATTCCAATATCGTAAGGTACTCCTTCATTCCAATTGAAGGGTATTATGACTTTAGCTACTGCTAGCCTTGGCAAAGTTTTACTTGGTTCAATTGCAACTGCCGTTATTCTGTCATTTACGTCGGCCTGTGATATTTCGATTGTCTCAGGCCCTGTGTTTCTAATTAATGATATGATTTTGCCCTCGTGAAATTCTAGTCTTTCAATGGTGAGATCAGGCAATGATGTTCCCGTATTAAGGATTGCCTGTCCGGGACCAAAAAGAAAAACAATCATCCCTGCCAATACTGCTAAAGGAATTAATGCAATGGCAACTGTTTTTGTTTTGCGAAACCTGTTGTTCGCTTTTATCATCATCACCAGAAGTATTTTCTTTTGTTTTCATTTCTGTATATACTACCTTCCCTTATTGCTCCATTAGCTAGGTTGGCCTGCCAAGTAATTAATGCCACCTCTAAAATTAGAGGAGTTCATATCAATTTCATCTTTAGCATAAGAAGTAGCATTATTATTGATCTCAGCTGGGTGGGGTGGCTTTTCTCCCTCATTTAGTGCCACGATGTCATGTTGACTTTTTGATTCTTTCACCAACAGTGAGCCTATCCGGCCTTTTTCTGCAAACTCTGTCTTGTGAGCATGAAACAAATAGGGACCGGGATATTTGTATGTAAATTCCAAGATTCCCCTCTCACCTTGACTCATTGTCACTATATCGGTGTACTCATTAGGAGTTAAGCTGGTTCCACTGCTGTAAAAGTTAAACATATTGGTATGCAAATGAAAGTTGTTTATTTGGTCAAACTCAAGCATGTTTACCAGGTATACCCGTATTAACCTGTCCTTTTCTATTTCAATGGGTTGGTGCATATAGTAATTGGAAATTCCATTTACGGTGTAAAAGTTGTTTTCAGTGTCAAAATCCGTATCATATCCATTCATTACCATAACCATTTCGTCAGCCGGGGGTCTTGTTGTATTTTTAGGGTCAACAATATACACTCCATAAAGACCTCTTTGAATATGCTCTTCTAAAGGTTGTACGTGGCAATGATATGGAAAAACCCCAAAAGGTTCGGCAATAAATTCATATACAAACTTACCACCTGGCGCAACACCATCAAACACACCGTCCATTTCTGATTTGTGTATTCCATGGAAATGCATTGTGTGGGTATGTGAACCATTGTTTATGAAATTTATTCTAACTATGTCTCCTTCTGTTGCTCTGATGGTTGGGCCAGGGATTGTTCCGTTAAAAGTCCATGCATCAAAAAAAAACGCCAGGCGATATCTCAAGGTTCTTGTCCTGTGCAACTATTGTGAAATCTCTCACCGTTGTTCCATTCTCATTTGTAGACACCTGCCCATAGTTAAACTTCCTTAGATATTCCGTAGGCTCTATATCAGTTTTAGATCTAGAGTCTTGATTCATAGAATCTAAAACATCACCAGAAGTGTCAATAGAGCCATATCCACTCCCGTGCCCGCCAGTAACAACTTTTACATTTTTTCCCACTTTCTCTTCATCTGAGCCATTTTGTGCAATGACTTGAAGATGAATAAATGAAGACACAACAAGTGTTATAGCTATTACGGATAATGCAAAAATTGAAATCAACAGTATTTGTGCCTTTGACAATAATGTTTAATTGTTGAGATTGATTATAAATGTTAGCCTCGTCTAAGATAATTAACTAAAGTGATATAACAATAAGATTTATTTAATAAATACTTGTAGGATTTGTATTCGCAAAAAAAAATTTAATAAGAAAAGGAATCTGTCTGCTTCAAATGATTTTTCAGAGTCTGATGTTGAATTTTTTTTAGGTAAAATTAAGGATATTACACCATTTCCTAAGTTAAGGGATCTTAGAAAGATTTTAACGCCTCACTTAACATTGGATAAGATTAACGCTATATTGAGATATTTGGAAAGGTCTAATCTTATCATAATTGATTTAGATGGCAACATTGTATGGATAAAAGAAAAAAATTTAAGGGAAGATTCTAATTTAATGGACATGGGAAAATTTTCAAATGATTTTTTGGAGTACTTTGGCAATCCCAAAAAATAAACTATTACAAATATTTAAATTAAATTAAATTCAATCTATATATTATATATGGCAGATATTTTTCGACGTAAACGAAATAGGCGATATACTCCAGATGGCGAACCGTTAGAAGATGTAGGTGGTGGAGGGGGATCTGGTTTATCCAGTCCTCTCCGAATAGCAATTCCTGCAATAATTGCAGTAATAGTTATCTTTGTTATTTTATCATCCAGCATAAAAATTGTTGATGCTGGGCATCGAGGTGTGTTGCTTAAGTTTGGCGCAGTAGACCCAGGTGTCTCATTAAGCGAGGGTCTTCATTTCGTTCTCCCTTTTAGAGATACGATTCTCCAACTTGAAGTTAGAACACTAAAGATAGTTGAAAGTACAACCTCTGCATCAAAAGATCTTCAAAATGTAGCTACAGAAGTTGCATTAAACTATCATGTAGACCCTGATACGGTTCCTGCATTATATAAACAGCTTGGATTTGATTATTCAAGCAGAGTTATAGTTCCTACCATTCAGGAATCAGTCAAGCAAGTTACCGCTCGATTCAATGCTGAAGAGTTAATTACCAAAAGGGAACTCGTAAAAGATGAAATTGAAACCCAGATAACGGCTAGGTTGACTCCATATAACATAATTCTTGATGCCATTTCAATCACTGATTTCGCATTCTCTGATCAGTTTGTTAGGGCTGTAGAGTCTAAAGTGGAAGCTGAACAACGCGCATTACAAGCTCAAAACGAACTTCGAAGAATACAAATTGAGGCGCAACAGGCTGAAGCCAGGGCCATAGGAGAACAAAGAGCCAATATTGCGCAATCTGAAGGATTAAGGCAATCTAACATACTAAAGGCACAGGGTGAATCCGAAGCTATTAACATCATTGATAGACAACTTAGAAATAGCACAGGATACCTTGATTGGCTTAAATCTCAAAAATGGGACGGACAGCTTCCATTAGTAACTGGTAGTTCAGGTGGCGGCGGCGAAGGTGGTGGCGCAGGCAACGCGGGTGCAGTTCCATTCATAAACATCCCATTAGGAGAGAGATCTAATTCAACTCGATAGTAATTTTATTATTGAGTCGAACTAGAATGTTCTTATACTAATTTTTATATTTTTATATTTTTATATTATGCTGGTTGGGTGGACTGATGGTTTTTGTTTTATTATTGGTATTTGTTAAAATGGATTAATCTTGGCACGATTCGCATATAAAAGCCGGAGATTTTTGGACTATTCTCATTTAGTGTTTTGCCATCCGGATATTTATTCATTGAATTGGTAGTTCTCTTGTTGCATAAATTACAATGGACCTTGTTAATTTTTTATGCTTTATGGATATAACTTTTGCATTTTCTTTATTTATGCTGCATGGGATCTGCAAATCTCTTTATGGATAAAGAACTGTTCTAATTATATGGGGTTTTTTAGGCAGTGTAAGACTTGTGTCATTGTTACTTGTTTGTTGTATTTGTTTAATAAAGCCTTGATAAAAAATAAATTAGTTATTCAGTTAAAAAAGACAGTGTGAATATGAATATCGTTTTGCCCACAATATTGTTTTATGTAACCGTGATTAAAGTTTCAGTATTATTTTTATGGCGTAACCTTAGATTACATCAACATCATGAGGCTGACTTTCTTTGTATCCTGCCGCTGTAATCTTGATAAACTCTGCGTTTTCATACATTTCGCTAATTGTTTTTGCACCACAATAACTTAAGCCAGACCTAACGCCTCCAACTAATTGCCGAATAATTTCTATTACGCTTCCCTTATACGGAACCATTGCTTCTACTCCTTCCGGTACAATGTCGTTTAAATCATCATTATCTATGCTCATTCCTGCATTTTCCCTATATTTTCTACCTAATGATGCAGAAAATGAAGCCATCCCTCTATACATCTTATACTTTTTACCGTTTTTAGTCAAAGTTTTACCTGGACTTTCATCCGTACCGCCAAACATGCTTCCTATCATTACTGACGATGCTCCGGCAGCTAAAGCTTTTGTTAAATCTCCAGATGTCCTGGTTCCTCCGTCAGAAATTATCGGGATATCATATCCCTTTGCCATTTTCGCGCTATCTACTATTGCAGTTAATTGAGGAACGCCAGAACCTGTTACTATTCTTGTAATACATATAGAACCTGAACCTACTCCTATCTTTACCGCGTCTACTCCTGCCTTTATTAAATCCTCTGTCCCTTTTTCAGTGGCAACGTTTCCTGCCATGAGCTCGCAGGTTGGAAATGCTTTTTTTATCATCTTTACTGTGTTGATTGCGTTATCGCTATGTCCATGGGCTATATCTACTACGATTATATCTGCCCCATTGTTTAGCAAATCCTCTGCTCTTTCAAGATAATCTCCCTTTACCCCTACTGCCGCGCCAACCAACAATCTTCCTTTTTTATCTTTTGAAGCATTAGGGTATTTTTCAATTTTTAGTATATCTTTGCCTGTTATCAGTCCAAAGATTTTTTTCTCTTCATCAATTATGGGTAGTTTTTCGACTTTGTATTTATGTAGTATCTCTTTTGCTTGTTCTGTTGTTGTTCCGACTTTTGCCGAAATAACGTCTTTTGTCATTAGACTTGAAACTTCTGTGTTTAAATTTTTTTCAAATACTATGTCTCTTCTTGTTAAGATCCCACAAAGTCTTTTGTTGTTATCCTCTACTAATAAACCTGAAATACCTTTTTCTGACATAATCGTGTTGGCTTCTTTTATTGTGTTATTTGGACCTATTGTGTAAGGCTGCTCTATTATAACTGATTCACTTCTTTTTACCCTTAATACCTCTTTAACTTGATCCTCTATAGTCATAAACCTATGAATTATTCCTATACCTCCTTCTCTTGCCAATGCACTAGCCATGTCTGATTCAGTCACAGAGTCCATATTTGCACTGATTATTGGAATATTAATTTTGATATTGGCTGATAATTTTGTTTTTAAACTAGTTTGAGATCTTGAAACAATGGGTGATCTCTTTGGAACTAGAAGAACATCATCAAAG
>JBNJLU010000062.1:0-7937 GCA_050591185.1 Candidatus Nitrosocosmicus sp. | reverse complement strand
TTTTTAAGTTAAACTAGGTGTTGGTGGATGACAGATTCCGAATTAGGATGTTAAAAAAGAATCATCAAAAAACGATTTTCAGAATTAGGCAACAAAGCATAAATTAATGATTATGTTCTATGGGGTATAAAAAAATAAACTAGCTGTGACTTATAATGTTTTTTATGGGAAATTTATTAAAGATTCGCGATGTCATATTAAATTTGTATTATTGTTATTATGTTTTTATCATTGGTAATTAAAATTATAACAACAACAAAAGATACCGAACAATCATTGGGTTTGGTTTTCACTTCTGTTGCTATTGCTGTTGATATTTTCAATGAAGAAAGTTATTGGTATAGTAACAGATAGTGTGTTTTCTTGAGGGATTATTTGTGTAGGTGGGGTATCTGATTTTTCGGCAGTGGATGGCATTCTTTCTTGATCAAGTGCGTAATAGGGTATGGGCGGATTGTAGCCATTGTTTTGAGCAAGATCAATATTTTTCACCCCATTTATTAAAAAATTACCCTCATTTGACAGGATCTCTACTTTTTGCAGTGCGTCATTGAACGCTTCTTTTAACAAATCCTTGAAATTTTCGTTTAGAACTTTTTTGGATGAGGTAAACTCAATACTGTCAACACGATTAGCCCCACTATTTACTGCAAAATCGATAAATGACGAAATATTTGCATTTGAAGAAGTTGTTAATATTATCTTGTTTAGTGCGGTATATGAAACGATTTTTTCAAAGTTATTGTTTGCGGCATCATAGTTTGGTCTTATTTCAAAGTTTGATGTTGAAATGTTTTCATTGGTCAGTCCATTATTTTTTAAGGCTGTAATTATTTTGTCAATTTTTTCTGCATTGTTTTTTCTAGCTAGGTTAGCATTAGCTTCAGTATTTTCTACTGCGAGGGATACCTTGGTTTCATCTGGTGATATTTTTTTTTCAACTTCTCCAACCACGGATATAGTGGGCTTTTCGCCAGGGAATGCAAAACCTTGAGCGTATGATGAGGGCAGTTCCACCGATAGCTGTTGTTTTTCCGATGCAACAGAAATTATTAAAAGGGTAATAATCATGAAGAAAGATCCATAAAAAATGACAATGTTTTGATTGCTGTCCATTATTTTTATTCGACGATCCATAAAAAAAATAAAGAAACTGGTTATTTAAGATTTGTCAAGATTTCTGTTTTGTATGTTTTCTTCATCTTAATAATATATTGAAAGTTTTTTGATTTTCCTTGCAGATAGTTTTTTACAGTTATCGTCTCTTTTGATATTGTCTGAAAACATTACTTAACTGATGCATGCAAATGCAATAAACAGTATACTTTTTTCCTTAACATATATTTTAATTGCTATTACGTATTTGCCAATCAGAAAATCGTTAATAGATTCTTGATTTCATCTTTACTTTTGTAATAAGAACTATTGTATGATAATAAAGCCATGCAGTAATACTTCAATAATGACAATACATTAAACTATTTCGCTGAATAATGTTATTAGTAGTTAGCAACAATGTTTGTGTAAATACAATTAAATCGGTAGAATAAAGCGGCGGTATTGATTTTATGATAGATCTATAATTGGATTTAAAATCACCAAACTAAAAGTATATAAATTTTTTTTTATAGAGTTATAATATCCTCGCAACATTACCTATCTTGGCATATGAAAGAAACTGGTAAAAAAATTCCGAAGGGTATTGTAATTATTATCATATTGACTATTATTAGTGGATTAATATTATTAACAATGTCAGTTTTTTCTTTTATTGTTTTGATTTCCCATGGACCACTTGCACTAATGGGTCCTGCATTTTTGTTAATTCTTGGTACTACTTCAATTCTTGTTTCATTTGGATTGTATAAGAGAAAAGGGTGGTCATGGTCATTGCTTTTAGTATTGTCAGGATTTGGTGCTGCAGGTTATTTACTTAACATGGTAAATGGAAATATTTTTTCTATTGTTGGGCTTGTTGTAAATGCAATAATAATATATTATCTGTATAGGCCATATGTACGAAAATATTTTGCGAGGCCATACAAATAATCATTGACTTGGGTCTAGCAAATGCATATAGATACACAGAGTTTTTTCCTTTCGCAATCATTTTGCACTGGAAAACAAATTTCATTGGTAATCAGAACCACAATCTTTTATCTATAAATGCTATAATAATAATTATCTCTGGTTATATTTGTATTAGCTAAAATTGTTAATTATGGATTTGAATCCTTTAAAGGATTCTGCCGTGATAAAGGCTTCTTTTAATTTGGTAAGTGAAAAGGTATGGGTCACCAAATTCTTCATATCAATTTCTTTGGAATTGACCAGATTCATCGCTTCAATCATGTTGTTTGGAGTAGAACTAAAACTACCGAAAATAGAGATTTGATTATAGTGGATAAAGTTGGGATCTATACTAAATGTACTTTCCTTTTTTGTATTTTCGTTTTTAATCCCTGAAAACAAAACTATTTTCCCATTTTTGTTAGCTAGTTTTAGTGCCATATTCAAGGAATAGGGATTATTATTTGATACAAATATAATATTCGGGGAAAATCCGTTATTGGCATTTTTTATTGATTTTTTATAATTTTCCAATTTGTTTTCATCATCAATTAAAATGGTCATATCTGCTCCTAATTTTTTAGCTAAATCTAGCCTGTGTTTTATTTTTCCCATCATGGTTATGTTTACTTTGAAAAATCTCTTTAACAACATCAGTTGCATTATTCCAATGGGACCATCCCCTAGTATTATTACAGAATCAAAGTCAAGGTTTTTTATCTGATTTATGCTGTTTAAACAGCAAGCCAGTGGTTCGATTAGGGCGGCCTCTTCATTTGAAATGTTGTCTAATACTGGAACCGCGCCACCAATATCAAAAATCATTTTGGGAATTAGTAGGTACTCTGCAAATCCTCCATCAATAGTGGACCCTAATTCCTTTAAATTTATACATAAATTATAATTTCTATTATTGCAATACCAGCAAGTAAAACAAGGCAGAATAGGATAGACTGATACCCTTGTTTTAGGTTTAATACTAAAGTTTTTTCCCTGATACTCGTCAACTGTTTCAGCGCAAATTTCATGTCCCAAAATCATTGGTGGCGTGACTTTGAAATGTCCATTTCTAAAAGTCCTGACATCATAGCTACAGACCGAACACGATAATACTTTTAAAAGGTAATTATCATTTGACTTTTTTTCTCTTAAGTCTATATCCTTAATTTGTATATCATTCGGACCGTAAAATATAGCTGCATCCATAAACTATCAATTTTTTATTTGGTTAATCTATAAGTATTGGATAATTTAAACCAGTATTTCTCAAACACAATTAATATTTTGATTTTTTCCATATGGATTTTTGACATAATCGACATGGAAAATAATTTGTTGTTATAATATTCCAGACATTTTGATGGATGCTATCGACTCTAATAAAATCCTGGCAACCAAAGAGGCTGTTATGTTATTGACATCAAAATCTGGTGAAAACTCTACAATATCAAGTCCAACAATTCCAGAGGAAATTGCTAGTTTCAAAAGACATATCAAATCTATACTAGAAAGACCGCACGGCGATGGTACGGAAACTCCAGGTGCAAAAGCAGGATCCAGGCAATCAAGGTCAATTGAAATATACCTTTTGCCTTTATTGTCTTTGGATTTGACCCTATCAGCAATTTTTGATATTCCAAGTTCATTAACATCAATAGGGGTAACAAGATCTAGATTTGTTTTGCCTGCGTTTACTAGTTCTTCAGGTTCAGCTGATCTGATGCCTATCATCATGCTTTGGTCAAAATCTATACATTTGATGGAATCTGTTATTACTGAGCCATAATAATCAGTCGTAGATGATACAAAATCTGGGTGTGCATCAAAATAGATCAAGCCCACCTTGCCAAAAGAATCCTCAATTGCTTTTAAGGCAATCGTGGTAATAGAGTGATCCCCTCCTAAAATAATGGGTATTTTTTTTGATGAAACTAGATCAAAGATTAGTTGGTAAAGGTTTTCCCTCTTTATGTTTCCATAGTCTAGTATTTTTTTACTGTCAAAACAACCGCGCATAGGGCAGATAGGGATGATTTTTCCATTTCTTTCAAAAAAATCCGATTCGTTTGAAGCAATACGAATAATATCTGGACCTTTACTTGTACCTTTTCTCCTAGCATGAGACTTTGATTCATCAGGTACGCCAATTATTACTATATCGGCCTTGGTAATGCTGTCTATGTTTGAATGATATAAGCTAACCATCTATACGCAAGTTATTCAATTAATACTCATTATAAAATCGCTTTGAATATATGAATATGGTATTGTACCGTTATCCAACTCAAACTTGTATATGTTAACTTTACATGACGCTTTTGGTTTGACTAATGATGCCAAAATACAATTTAAATGTCTATTCAATATGGGTAAGATGTTTATATTTTGATTTGTTGAAAACAACAATAATAATTTTGGTTAGGGAATAAAAACAGAATAATTTTTAGTTACCCTATGGTTAATCATCAATGTTTGATTTTTATGTATTTTTATTTGTTATTACTATTATAATTTTTCATTGCATAAATAATTGATATTTTTTTGTAACGGTTTTATGCTTTGAATGTGGAAAAACTAATAAAAAATTGCCATAAACAATCAATATTGTTTTCGTTAACTTAATAAGAAATTTCTTTATAACTAAAAAACATTAAATATATTTATTATTCATTTATTTATTATGTAATATGTCTAGGTTTTTTGATCCCCATATCCACATGTATTCAAGGACCACTGATGATTATGAGAGGATGTCTCTATCGGGAATTGAGGTTATTGTTCAGCCCTCTTTTTGGTTAGGATCTCCAAGGACAAATGTTGGAACATTTGTTGATTATTGGGAACACATGATCTCATATGAGACTGAGAGAGCAAAAGAATTTGGAATAGAGCAATTTGTTTGCATTTCCGTTAATCCTAAGGAATCTGTTGCTCGCCCACTCGCTTTTGAAGCAACCGACACTATGGAAAAAAGGTTTTTGGATAGGGAAAGAGTTGTGGCAGTAGGTGAAATTGGTTATAATTTAATTAATGAAATGGAAGAGGAAATTTTTGTAAAACAGTTGGAAATATGCAAAAATAAAAATATGTTGGCAATGATTCATCTACCTCATCTGGATAAGCCCAAAGCAATGGAAAAAATGGAGAGAATTTTCAATGAAAATAAATATAATTTCAACAAAATTTTGATTGACCATAACACAGAAGAAACAATACAAAAAACATTGAGCTGGGGTGCTTGGGCAGGATTATCTGTCTATCCGCGCACGAAATTATCCCCTGGCAGGGTCATAGACATTGTTAATAGATATGGTGGTGATAAGATAATGGTCAATAGTGCTGCTGATTGGGGGATATCTGACCCCCTGAGTGTACCCTTGACTTCAAGGGAGATGCGAAAAAATAATTGCAAAAGAGAGGATATAGAAAAGGTTACGTTTTATAATGCATATGAGTTCTATCGACAATCTGACAAATTCACATGGAAATTATGATATTGTTATATGGCATCTGTATGGTTTTTTATTATTTTCATTGCATAACTATTTAAATAAAAAAACCAAGTTTTTTTTATGAAGCTTGCTTTCAGCTCTAATGCATATACTAATTATTCCCTATCCGAGTCTATTGTGGATATATCGCAAATAGGTTATGATGGTGTGGAAATTTTATGCGATGTTCCGCATGCATTCCCATTGCCCTTGAGTGAGGACAAAATAACAGAAATAAAAAAAGCTTTAACAAACCACAGGTTAGAAATCTCAAACCTCAATGCCTTTACTCTTTTTGGAATTAAGGACACATACCATCCATCGTGGATTGAGGCAAATCAAGGCTACAGAAAAGTTCGGATTGACCACACTATCAATTGTTTGAAATTGGCAAATCAACTTGGAGCAAAAAATATATCAATTGAACCGGGTGGCCCTGTAGAGTATCCTGACAACAGGGGTGAATATCTAAAAGTTTTTAAAGATGGCATCAACAATGTTTTGCCCGTCGCAGAAGAAGAAAAAGTAAAAATCTTGGTTGAGCCTGAACCTGGCCTGTTGCTTGAAAACTCTAGTGAATTTTTGAAATTCATTAAAGATTTTGATTCAGACTACATTGGCCTTAATTTTGATATAGGCCATTTTGTATGCGTCAATGAGGACCCATCCAAGTTGATCTTTAGGCTATCAGATTACATTCATCATTTCCACTTGGCTGATATAAAAAACAAAGTACATAACCACCTTATACCTGGATTGGGATCCATAAACTTTAAGGATGTTGTAAAATCCATTAATGACATAGGATATGATGGATTTATAACAGTGGAATTGTACCCATACAAAGATAATCCTTCTAAAGCAGCTCAAAGTTCATATGGATATTTAAGAGAGATCTTAGACTCAAAAAAATCATAGACAATAAATCAAAACACATTGCTTAAGGATTATCTTCAGTTATTTAGAATACCAAATATATTCACTGTTCCACCTGATATTTTGGGCGGTTATTTTGTCACTGCAATAAACAATGTACCTTCCCTAAATTATTTTGATGTTCTTCTGCTTGTTTTTTCATCTATTTTTCTTTATGTCGGAGGGTTGGTTACAAACGATCTATTTGATATCCACAAAGACAAAATAGAGAGGCCAAACAGGCCTCTTTCGTCAGGAAAAATAAAAAAATCTACAGCGGTTTTGTTATCGGCCATTTTTTTTGGGACTGGAGTGTTTTTATCGTCACTGCTAACCTTCACATCCACGTTAATTTCGATATTATTAGTGGTAATGATACTATTATACAATTATAAACTAAAGAACGGTTTGACCAGGCCATTTTTGATGGGGGGAATACGTTCCCTCAATGTAATATATGGAGCATCCTGCAACATGGATTTATTAAACGGCATAAATTGGCCGACTAATACTGTATATAGTTACATAACTTTAGCCAATTTGTTAGCATTATCTTTAGCTGTTTTTATCCATGTATTTACCCTGACTTTTTTAAGCACTAGAGAAACCCAACAAGATGAAAAGGGCCTTGTTGAAAGACCCTTGAACCTAAAGCGAATTTATGCGTGCTATTTATTTTTGTTCACCATGATTTATTTTTTAGGTTTCCAATATCTGCCAAATAAACTCTTATTTTCAATTTTTTTTGTTTCTTTTTTGTTATTGATTACTGTACTCTTCTGCAATAAAATAAGAAAAATGCAATATGGATTTGAGGATGCACAATTTTTGGTCAAAAATATGATTGTCTTACTGATAGCGCTTGATTCAAGTTTTGTTGCGGGTTCCAGCGGGATATATTTTGGTGTTTTATCCATGGGCATGATAATTCCGTGTGTTATAATAGGAAAAAAAGTGCAAATGACCTAATAGTCCCATCTCATCAAAATCTTCTTTTTTTATGGTCTGCGGTAGATAAAAAATTCAGTCTTTTGGTTATAACAAAACAATGCGAAAAAATCTTCAATATGAGTTTGGGATTTGATGAGTAACAGTATTTATATAAAATAACCATGTATCAATATTACTTTGGATTGAATATTCCTTAAGATCCCTCTCAACCGTTCGTTTAATTAAACCCTCCATATTGGTGAGACAACAGGTTCTCTGCAAAATCCAATAATATTGCAGTTTTTAAGCAAATGGTAATGATTTACTAATATATGATGTTGAAATGCAAAAAAGGTACTTGTATTTATATTAATATAGCCATATGTTATTGATTTTACAATGATTTGTGTACATATCCTAAATTGGAAAATCAATTCGGTAGAACTTGCAGCGTTAGTTTTTGATAAAGAAAACAATCTATTGAATGTTAACAGATTACCTTTGTTGCTTAAACCCGAGAACTCGGTATTC
>JBNJLU010000061.1:0-8007 GCA_050591185.1 Candidatus Nitrosocosmicus sp. | reverse complement strand
TCAAAATAGAACCGGTTTGAGAGATGCACCAAAACACATAGCTAAAAGGATATTTGATGAAATTGCCGGTGAGACCCGTATGAATGTTTTTGTTAGAAAGTAATACACCTAATTTTTGGATTATGGCATAAATTGTGTCTGTATCTGTTACTAAATTTATACTGTGAGATATCCTCAAGGGTGAGGGTGAGCACTCGAAGTGTCGGAAAAAGGCCATAAAAAAAAGCAAAAAAAATCACTTGGCCAGAATTTTCTTGTTGATGGTAACATTATTAAAAAAGTCATTGAATTGTCTGAGATTGGCGATAATGATGTAGTCTATGAGGTTGGGAGTGGTAATGGGGCTTTAACCAATGAGCTCTGCAAAACCTCCAAATTTGTGTATTCTTTTGAAATTGATTCATATTTTTATCTTTACTGCAAAAAAAAATTGTCCTTTAGTAATCTCCGGCTCTTAAACATGGATGCTTTTGATAACACCGTCAATGTGGACTTTGATGTTTTTTTTTCAAGCCTGCCTTATTATGAAAGCCGAAATGCTTTTTCGTGGCTATGTCAAAGGAGTTTCAAAAAAGGCATAATTTTGCTGCAGCGGGAATTTGTCGACAAACTTTTGTCATCTCCGGGAAACAAAAACTATCGGGCTGTTTCAATAATAACACAATATCGTTTCTCTATAAAATTGCTATTGGATGTTCCCAGTCATTCCTTTGCCCCTAAACCAAAAGTTGACTCCGTTCTGGTAGAGATTGTTCCAAAAACTCCGCCCTTGCCAAAAAAAACCATAGATGATATACAGTTTTTATTTTCTTTCAGAAAAAAAAACGTCTCTTTCTTGTTGAAATACTTTAATAAACTTGAAGAGAATTGTGATTGGTATGTCGATATTGAACATATGAAGGACAAAAAGGTTGGACATTTATCTGTGGAGCAGATTTATCAGTTATCTTTAACGCTAAATAAACGCAGTAACGAGCAATAAATGTTTTATGGGTGATTAGACCTTTTGATAATTAAAAAAAGTTTTAGTTTAAAATAACTAAAAATTAGTATTTGATATTAAGTGTTTGTACCGAACCAGCGGCTATCTGGACATTGTCCAAAACTCTGTTTGCACCATCAGGAAACGCTACCGTTAAAATATAGTCTCCTGGAGGCAGGTCACTAAACACATATTTTCCATCAATTGAGACAAATGAACTTTTTGATATAGCTGTGCCTCCCTGCTCCACTGCAAAGACTGTTGAGCCTACAGCTGGCAAACCTAATGGCCCGGCTATATACCCATTAATGGCGCCTAATCCTGACTTGAAGGTGGGCAAGGGTTCAAATATTGAGCCAATGCCCCTGTTGTTTGGTGTTGTTCCGCCACTTAATAGATAACCAACAATTAGGATGACGCCTACAACTGCGACCACCAGAACTATTCCCCATTGGTGCTTTTTAACAAAACTCTCTGATCTTTTATTAGCTGTATTAGAATATGAGGTCATTACTTATCATTCACCATTATATATAGGTCATATGTATTACTTATATATTGTTATAAAAATCATGTAATAAATTATATAAATTTAAACTAAATATTATAATACTTTAATTAAAACTATATCGAATATATAATTTGAATAACCTAATGTACAGAACTATAATTTGAATAACCTAATGTACAGAACTATGGTTTAGCCCTTTTCTTTATTAATGTAATAATTGGCGTGAAACTTTATTGGCAATAAACTGATAATTTTGGCATCAGTGTTTCATTGAAATGTGTGATAGAAACAATTCATAAAAGGACATTAATTCAGCAATAATCTTATCATTTGTATGTTTACATATAAATAAACAGGAATGCCAACTGTCCATTTAGCAATAAAACAATGATGATAATAAAGCATTGTGGTTCGTCTTTAAATTGTGTGTAGTATTGGTGTGGAGCCATTAATATAACGCACTAATCATTTTCCTTGGAGTAAAATCTTTCAATGTTGAGATATTATAGCAATATGGTAACGTGAATATTGAAATTTTTGTAATGCCATCCCTTTTTTGCAAAAAATAAAAATTAGATTTGATGAGCACTATTGGGTGGGATTTATATGTAAATGTCGAAAACCAAACCAAACCAAACCAAACAAATATTCGATAATGATATAAAATGGGGTTGGACGTTTTATCATGGTGTTTTTAGCTGTTTGTTTTTTTATGGGTAAAAAAATTAATAGTTATATGTTGTAAAAACATTTAGAAATTTATATTGGATATAAATTTCTTATCGCATTGATCTATGAGCCACAGGTTCTTATCGGCATTATCCATTTGGTGTCCTCCTTTCTGTGGTGGAGTATTACATTTGTGGTGGTTGCAATTATCAGGCCGGCAAATAGAACTGGTATCTTATCGGTGATTTTGCCTAAAGTCCAAAAGATTGTAATAGCTGTTTCAACAGTTTCGATTATTTCCGGGTTTATTCTATTTGGTATCAACACAGATTATCAATTTTATGCTTTGTTTTTGACATCTTGGGGCAATATGATATTGGTGGCCGGCATATTGTCATTGATTGTTTATTGTAATGTGGTATCGGGGGGTAAAATAGGCGCAATGATCATTAAACTAAATAAACTGCCAAAATTGGCAAACCAGATCCCGATAGTGTTCTTCTCGATGATTACAATAACTTTGACATTCATGATTTTGATCTCAAAGGTGTATGTTACAAGATAACGCTGCTTTTGAATAATGCCGCAAACAGACCTCATTGCAAAATCACTTTGGCAAAATGGTTGTTTTTCAATACGGGATGGACACTGGATTCTTTTTGGGATGTGCAATTACAAAATAAGACAACAGCATGATGAAAACAAAATCAATAACATTATGATGCCTTTTCCTAATGTGCATATAATTAAGATATGAATGTTTTTAAACATGTTTAGAACCCCTGCAAATTCATTATTTAGTTGCAGCAGTCCCTACAACATGTTGCTGCTATCAAACACTGCTGTCAAAACATGGGGCAATGAGGAGTAATTAATTGCAAAAGAGGGGATTGGTTATAATTGAGATTATCTCCTAATGTCATGTGAAATCAGTTTACTGTTAAAATAAATCGTTAGATGTGTAAAACAATAAACAAGCAGGAAAATAAGTTTGACGGTGGATGCTAAACGAACACCACATAAATTCTAAAAATGTGTGATACGCTATTAAATTGCGTGTGTATATGTTATTTTTATTTGCAACCATGCTTTACTTGACAATCATTACAGGACAATGGGCATAGGTCATAATCCCTGATGCCGAACTCCCCAAAATGAGTTTTCTAAAAGATGATCTGCCTCTTGACCCCATAACTATTAGATCTATATCTTCATTTTCAGAGTAACTGATTATTGCTTCGACTATTGATATGGGCGCAATGATTGCTTCTGTTTTAACCTGTAGATTTGTATCCGCGCATTTCTTTCGAATCTCACCAAACCATTTTTCTGCTTCTTCTTTGGCTTCTTCTTTTAAATCATTTATGGAGCTTGGAGTTACCAAACCGGTTGCTGTCTCGGTGTAAAAAGCAAAACCCTTGTTAGAATATAAAACATGCAAGGCAATAAGTTCAGAGTCATATTTTTGAGCAATGCTTATTGCCCAGTCTGCAGCTTTCATCGATTGAGTGGACCCGTCAATAGTAACTAGTATCCTTTTTAGCCTGATCAACTTTATGTATGTAAAAGAGAATCAAAGATAAACCTTTTTCATTTTTCTCATTAGCCCCCTTTAGGCTAAACAGCAATATGTGCCTGTTAAAACAATATAAACCGCATCATCAAAAAGATGTGGCGAAGCCTTTTACTTCTTTGATATTGGGGAAAAGAACACAATATCCATTTTAATTGGGCATAAAAAAACAATTCTTGTTTCTCAAAATTTTGGATTATTGTCATAAAAAAAGCGAGTTGAAAGGTAGGGATTATCTCAATGTGTGAAATCCAGTTATCATGCCAAAAAAGGGCAAAGAAAAATTATTGGTTGTTGGTTTGTACTTGATTTTTGGTTGAAAATAGATTTGGTTTTGCTTCTTTGGCATCCTTTTTTTGCCATGAAATTTTCAATATGTTTCTTTTTGTGTTCCTTTATTTTCTAAACAATGGGTATTTTTATTGTGGTCACAATACGGTATTTATTGAATCATTGGCAGTAGAGAAATAATATGAAAGTTATCAAATCAACATTACTGTATGATGGTGCTGATGAGAAACGCAATTGTTACATTGGTTTTGATAATGATAAAATTGCTTATGTTGGCCTAGAAAAACCATTACAAAATGACGATGAAATTATTGCTGAAGATGTTGTTGTCACTCCTGCCTTTATCGATTCGCATAGCCATATAGGAATGGTTAGGGCCGGTGAGCCTGAAGATGAAGATGAATCTAACGAACACATGGATCCTGTTTTTCCATTAGTTAATTCCATACACAGTATCTACATGGATGACATGTCTTTTACTGAATCTGTTGAAAGTGGTGTTTTATATTCGGTGGTCCTGCCTGGCAGCGGAAATGTTGTTGGCGGTAAATCTGTGTTTATACGAAATTATGAGGACAATGTTGAGAAAGCATACATAAAGGATGTGGGAATCAAAATGGCGTTAGGGTATAACCCAAGGAGTACAAATGATTGGAAAGGTGATAGGCCCTCAACCAGAATGGGTGCCATGGCCATTCTCCGGGACAATTTGATTAAGGCCAAAAAAACTCAAAATCTAATCAATAGGGATAAAAAAGACATCGATGAGGTTGATCCCGTGACTGAGGTTTTTATGGATGTTATCTCAAAAAAATACAAGGTAATGGCACACCTTCACAAAGAGGATGATGCGGTATTGCTAATACAGTTATCTAGGGAATTCGGGCTAGATGCCATTGCCAATCATTGCATGGATATTTACCATAAAGAGGTGTTTTCATTTTTGAATTTGAGTAACATACCAATAATTTATGGCCCATTGGATTGCTTTCCCTATAAAGTGGAACTTAAGCATGAGAGTTGGAAAAACGTAAAACCATTGATTGATTCGGGGGCAAAATTTTCATTAATGAGTGACCACCCTGTTATCCTTCAAAGAAATATGTTTTACACATTAAGGCATCTGTTACGGTTTGGTTTGTCAAAGCCTAAAGCTATATCAAAGATCACCAAGGAGTCTGCTGATATAGTGGGAGTTGATGATCTTGGCCAAATAAAACCCGGGTTTAAGGCCTCTTTTGTAATTTGGAACGGGGATCCATTCTCATTGGCAAGTTACCCTATTATGTCAATAGCCGAAGGGAAGATTGTATATGAGGAGTAAACTGTGCATGTAAATGTTTCCAAACAGTACTATTTTATTTAAAATATGCTGTTAACATCTTGTGAACAGCGAGTCTGAATTTATCATAAAGAGGTTTGATATGGTGGAACTAGAAGCAGAAGGTGGTTATTATCACGAATCATATCGGTCAGATAAATATGTTCAGATTGGGGATTGTTGTGATACAAACCCAAAAGATAATGTTTATTCCTATCCAAAGCCTGGCTGCAGGCCATCTAACGTCCGTCCTGTCCTTACACTAATTTATTATCTTTTGGATGGGGACCAGTTTTCTGCTTTTCATAAAGTTAAATATGATGAAATTTGGCACTTTTATAAGGGCAGTTCAGTCAATCTATACATTTTGACCAACAGTGAAAAACTTTTAATTATAAAATTAGGAAACGACATAAAAAATAACGAGCAGGTTCAATTTGTTATAAAGGGCGACACATGGTTTGGTGCTGATATCAGCGACAAGTCTTCTTATTCTTTGATTGGCTGTTCTGTTTCCCCTGGGTTTGACTTTAGGGATTTTGAGCTGGGCGAAAGAGATAGATTGAAAATAACGTATCCGCAACATGAATACATAATCAACAGGTTAACAAGAGAATAGCATTATTGGCATGGAGTGCCACACAACATGTTGCAACATTCATCATTCAAATAGATATACCACCGCGTTTGTTTTTCCCAATTTGATATCCTTAATAGTTACGGTACTTGTTCAAATAACTTTACCTTGTTTTGGTTATGCTTGCATCCCGATCTTATATCTTTTCCTGCAGATGTGAAATAGTTGCTCCTCAATTTCATCCACTAGTTGCTTTGATTTTTCTTCTTCTTGAATTTTTTGTTTATTGAACTCTTCTCTCCTTAAACTTTCTGCATGTATTGTGTTTTTGTTCTCTTTTATCCTGTCCTCAATTTTTTTTATTTCTTCTAAAGTTGAGTTATTGGTATAATCTTCCAAATGCTTTAAATTCGAAACTATCTCTTTCAAATCGTGTTTGAATTTTGGTAAGGCGTCAATTAATCTGTCGCAATATTGAATGACTTTGGTCGAATCTTTTAATGGGATTTTATTTGTGTTAATTGATTCTTTTAGATTGTTTAAAAACTCTAAATATGGCGAAATATCTGCATCGTCGATTATTTTGTGAGGTTCTTTGATTATGGTGTTTGTTATCTCTTTTGTTCTTTTTGAGGTGCCATATGAGTATTTGTGGGTCGCTTTTGATAGTTGGTTTGAAATTTCCATATGGTCTTGGGTTATTTTGTCCTTTTCTTTTTCCAACTTTTCTATCTCCTTTAGATAACCCAAACTCTTGTCATATGATGGCAGTGCCTGTAATTGCTCTATTTCCTTTTCCATTTCATTATTTTCGTTCTCTTTTTCTATAATGCTTTTGTTTATTGATTCTATTATGCTGTTGTTGTTGTCAATCTCAGTCTTTTTATTGTTTATGTCTTTTAGATTGTTTTTGCACCTGTCTATTGCTCCTTTGTTCTTTAGGATATCGGTATAGAATTCATCTATTATTTCAGAGTTTTCGGTAATTTTTTTTAACTCGCTGCGCAAATGATTGGCGTGCTTTTTCATAAAGGTGTTGATTACTGTGCTATGAGAACTGGTAACCTCTCCAAACCTGTTGATTGATGAAGTTATCGTTTCTTTGAATTTTGTCAAATCATCAAATGTCTTTGGAATTTCTAGCGTATTAGCGGATTCGCGTTTTAGTGATTTGACAATAATGTTTTTTGTGTTTTTGATTAAGGGGGTTAATTTTTCCTCTTCCACGTTTATTTCTTCCATTTCGATGTTGATTGCTATGTTGTTAATGGTTCTGTACGATTGCTTAATTTCTTCACAAATGGTTTTCAGCTTATCCAAGCGATTTTTAGTAATGTCGTTTTCTTTTCGTTCTAGTTCTTCAAATGCAAAATCCGCTGTAATTAAATCCTCTGAACGGTGCATTGATTTTGATTTGTTAGATATATTCTTATCAAACTTGGAGATATCTTTATCTTTTTTTTTAAAAAAATTAAAAGGAGACATAATATATCTATATAACAAATTTATTGAAACAGTGTATATATAGTATACATTTAATTATGAAATCAACGCTTAAAATTTATTCTTCTTCTTTTTCTTCTTGAGAATTACTTAAATACTATTGTTAAAACTAAAAAACATGGCAAAAAACTTTACCTGTTCTGATGTAGGCGTTAACTGTAACTGGTCTGCGTCTTCTGAAAATGATGAGGACCTATTAAATAAAATAAAGGAGCATGCTAAAAGTGCCCATAACTTTGAAGAAATACCTCCTGAATTGTATGAAAAAGTGAAAAACGCCATAAAATAACCCTCTATAATTTTGTCTTTTTATATATTACCTGTCTTTGCCATGTGAATTGGGTATTGTTTCATGGTTTAGCATTAATAAAATCAATATTATTGAACTGCAATATTTTTACTTTTCATTAAACTTGTCTCATCTGGATAAATTTTTGTATTTGCGGTATGTGTGATTGTGCTTGTGTATTTATAATGCGACCTGCTTTGTTGCATAACTCAAATTTTCGTATTTTTTAGATGTGTTAGTTTCATTTCAGTAAGAGGAATAATCGATATTCGTATCATGCTGATATGTAAT
>JBNJLU010000060.1:0-8019 GCA_050591185.1 Candidatus Nitrosocosmicus sp. | reverse complement strand
GAAAAACCGTCATTAGGAAAGAAAAAAAATGACAACATAGCATGATGTAAGGCATTCCATACGGATAATCTGTGATAATAGCAGTGGCACATACACAATATATGTATCCACAATAGAGAAGGTACAAACAAAGGTAAAAGCCAGGCCATCAAGGAAATTTCGATTGGAAGTGAGATCAAAAAAAATCCAAACCGATAAAAAATAAAAATAAAAAATTAGGGATTACCATGATTGCAAAGATAAACAAAAAGTTGTTTGTCAAGAAATAAAACTATCACAGACTCATCAATTTTAGCTGCCATTAAGCCACCGTTTAAAAAGGATAATAGGCATGGAGGGGTTTTAAAAATCAGAACAAATATTATAGCAGTGAAAAGATAAGAGGACGTACAAACAAAAGATAAATTTAAAAGAACTACTCATACGTCATCGACAAAAATGGATTTAACTATCATCAAACAACATATCAAGTTAAAACTAAGCCAAGTTTGGACAAATTAATTGCCTTTTTTATCTCAAGGGCGATTCGTCGACCCATACTCATAGGAACATCATATATCAAGTCCGAATATGGAGAACCTGAGACATATAGATTAGTGCCTGCTACAATACGTGCTGAAAATTCAAATGCAATAAAATTAGCACTGTTATCATATACACCCTCGATACAAAAGGGTCCGGGCATTCCAGGAGGTACAAGTCTACCAGCAGCGTCAACAAATTTTTCACCCATGGAATAAACCTCAGGCAGCAAAGATTCCCTCAATACGATAGGAATGTTTCCCACCACCGTATAAGAGGGTTCTAAATTGGAGGACATTTGGAATCCGGCTGGGATTCTGCCCAAGGCATCGATATCAGTTTCGTAACGCCTATCAATACCCAACAACTCCAATTCATTTTCAATAGGAGAATAAAAGAATTGTAAATAAACAGGAACTCCATTGGCATATTTTTGTATAAAAAGTTGGTCTTCTGAAATAATAACATTTGACTCTATAAGTTTTTGAGATTGCGCCTCAAAACCTTTCTTATCGCTAACCAGAAAATAACCCTTGCCTCCAGCTGCTCCATTCAACTTAACTATGCACAATCCGTCAATATCATTTTTAGACGATAAATGTTTAGGGGTTCCAATAGAAGACTCGATCATTAATCGTTGTTTTAATACCCTATCGGACTCCCACCTTAAAATCCATTTATTGCCAAAAATCGGTATTTTAATTTTTTCAATGTCATCCACAGATAACGAGGAAATTAATGTTCCATGGGGTATCATAACAGGATTGTATAAATCTATCAAGTTTTTTTGAAAGTCATGATTCAGAATTTCTTTAAAATTGTTTATTACAATCAGTTTATCGATAAATTTAAACCGCTTGTACAGAGAAACTCTTTTTTCTTCACAAATCAATAAAGTTTGGAATCCCTCATCTTTGGCTCCCTTTAATACCTGTAAGGAACAATGTGATCCTAGTGTCATTATATATTTATGATCGGCATGTTTTTGACGGTGGGTTTCTGAATAATTATAAAGAGTCATAACAGATCATAATTATGAAAAATTGCTAGATTAAAGTTTTTTTAAGTATGGTTTCACGAAAGCTAAATACAGCGGCAGAGGCAGAGGCAGAGCACTACAATAAAAAAGTTAACAGAATAATAGCAGCAGTGCGCCTTTTTAGACAGGTGTTGATTATAATCACAAGGCGGAAATATATTATATTATTGTGCTGTGTTTTTCTTTGATTGATGTTTTGTTTTACACACTCACAATAATAATAATAATCAAAACCATAAAAAAATATTAATTTATAACATTAGTTAAAACCATATTTTCAGGTTGTAAGCATATGCATGAAAAAGAGCATGGAATAATTAATAGCGAGTTAATTTATAATGGTCCAGTAAAGCTAAGGCTGGATACTTTTAGAGTAAATGGAAAAATTTTTACCAAGGAAGTGGTAGAACATAATGCATCTGTGGGTATTATACCCATAACAAATAATGGTGAAATTGTGTTAATAAAACAATACAGGCACGCAGTAGACGAGTATTTAATCGAAATACCGGCAGGCAAAATTGAGAACGAGGAAAACCCTATCGAAGCTGCAAAAAGGGAATTAGAAGAGGAAACAGGATATCGAGGTGAACTGACACCATTGACTCAATGCTATCTAGCACCAGGTTATGACACAGAGATGATGTATTTGTTCATTGCAAATGATATCTGTAAGGCAGACAATTCTCTTTTAAAGGACGATGACGAAAATATCTCAAACATGATTGTAAAATTAGATGATGCATTACGTTATTGTTTTAATGGGCACATAAGAGACTGTAAAACCATAACAGCAATACTTCTTTATCACGCTTCATTTAATAAAACCAAATAGGGAAATTAAACTCGGAAGTAATAGTTACAGATGTAATTAACAATATCCAAAAGCGACGGCGCATCATTATGAACATTTTCTAAATATAAAAATGCAAATAAATTTGCAAAGCATAGTCTTTCCTCATCTGTAAAATCTAGCAAATGACCAAATAAAAATGCAGAATCCCATGAATCACCAGCCCCACTTACAATGTTAATTTTAGATGGTGGAATTGAGTTAACAAATACGGTCTTACAACCATCAGACCAAACAGAACCCATCATAGTGTGAATGCATAAATTAATTTTAAAAAGATTTGACAAAAACATCGCGTATTTGCAAAGGTTTAACGGTGTTATTGAATCAATGTTCCCTTTATCCAAAGAAATAGGAATCACATCACCAGTATTTGAAAGAGCATATATTATTTGAAGTAATTCGTTTTCATTGATGCTCAACAAATCAATTAATTTTGAGTGGTTTTTTATGTCCCGAATAAATTCTTCACGCCTTTCAGTAATATCAGCAGGATCTAAAAAATGCAATGAGTTCGCAGAATTTTTGAAAACATATTTCAGCAAATCTGTCCCTTTCAAATTTGACGCCCAGTTTGTTAGAACCACCGCCGACGAAGAACTTAAAACTGACAACACGTTATCATCATCACCGTCGTTAGCAGACTCAATTGATTCGGGGCCAAAATTACTGTTATCCCCTACATCACTTAGCATAACATTTGAAACAGAAAAAGAAGAATCAGTGAATTCAAATATGGTGGTTAATCCATGTTTGCCATTTTTAACGTGTAAACGTACTTGCGGGGAAAATTTCTTGAATACAGTGTCCAAAATAGAATAACCAACCTCATCTGCAACTGTAAAAAGATCAACTTTTACCCCAAGTCTCGCAAGACAATACGCAACATTAACAGCATTGCCCCCTTTTATGTCAACACTGTTCAGACCACGAATACTGCCACCCCCTACTTTGATTTTTTTTTCTACAGCATCGGCCAAATAATCCATGTTGGAAATTTTAATGATCCTATCAACAAAAAAATCAGGCAGTACTGTTATTTTGATGTTTAGAAGATCATTAGGTTGTTGTTGCGTAATTTGATTTAGCTTATAGTAAATATTTTTAAAAACCACACCAATATCCAATTTTAAGGAGAGAAACGAGTTCTCATCGATTTCATCAATATGTGTAAATTTTCCAGACAAACAAATACAATAATTGCTATTACGGTCATCTTTACGGTCATCAGAACAAAAGGTTTCCAAACATCATATAGAATGGGACATCATATTATTAATACGTGCGATATCACTTTTGGCTAAATGTGCGATTTAAAACATCACATATATGATAAATAAATACAAACCCAATTTTAAAAACGTCAAAAGTTAAAAAAATAAACAATAATGAAAATGGATAATTAGCCTATGCTTTAGACGGATTAATCCATATCCATGCCGCCCATGCCGCCCATGCCGCCCATGCCGCCCATGCCGCCCATGCCGCCCATGCCGCCAGGTGGACCAGGTGGCATTTTGGACTTGTTAGCAGCTATAACGTCATCAATTCTTAACAACATGCAGGCAGTCTCGGTAGCTGATTTAACAATCTGTTCTTTGATTGAGGTGGGCTCAAGGACGTTGAGTTCAAGCATATCAGTAACGGATGTGGCCCGTACATTGATTCCGGTCCATTTTGAACCTTGTCCTTGTTTTGACCTTAATTCAGTCATAGTGTCGATTGGATCCATACCAGCATTTTCGGCCAAAGTCAATGGAATAACTTCTAGAGCCTCGGCAAACTTTTCTGCAGCTAATTGAGACCTACCTTCAAGACTACTTGACCACTGTCTTAACTCATTAGCAATAAATGCTTCCGGAGCACCCCCGCCAGCCACTATAGAAGGCTTTTCCAACACGTCTTTCATAACCATCAAGGCATCATGCAAGGATCTATCTGCTTCATCTATTACTCTTTGAGAGCCCCCACGAATTAAAATGGTTACAGCCTTCGGATTTTTACAGCCCTCTATAAAAACCCATTTGTCGGTCTCTACTTTTCTCTCCTCAACCAAATCAGCTGTCCCAAGATCGTTTTCACTCAAATCATCTAAATTGTTAACTAATCTTGCATCGGTAGCTTTAGACAACTTGAACATATCGCTTTCTTTAACACGCCTAACAGCAAGGACACCAGATTTTGCCAAATAATGCTGAGCAATATCATCCATACCTTTTTGGCACAAAACAACATTTGCACCAATTGATTTGATTTTTTCAACCATGGATTTTAGCATTCTATTTTCTTCTTCAAGGAACATTTGCATTTGAGAGGGATCATTTATTCGAATTTCCGCACTCATCTCAGTTTTTTCAATTTCTAATGGAGAATTCAAAAGTGCAATTTTTGCGTTTTCAACTCTTTTTGGCATCCCCGCATGAACTACTTCCTTATCAAGTACAATACCCCGAATTAAAGTAGTGTCCCGCATAGAACCACCTGCTTTTTTCTCAACTTTGATATTGTCAAGATCAACTTTCAAGCATTCATCATTTGCATTTTGTTCGGATATCTGTCTGGTTGCATCCACAACTATTTCACTTAATACAGGGCTCTCATCGGAAACTAATTTTGAATCCATACTTGTCCTTGCAATTTTGAGTAAAACAGCCCTATCATTGACATCAACTTTTATTGCTATTTTATTAAGTATACTCAAAGATTGCTCTGCAGCTGCAGTATATCCATCCACTATTGCAGATGGGTGCACGTCTCGGCCTATCAATTGATCTGCTTTTTCTAATAGCGCGCCTGTAAAAATTACAGAGGATGTTGTACCGTCTCCTACTTCGTTATCAACAGATTTTGCAACCTCCACCATCATTTTTGCTGCGGGATGTTGTACATCTATCTCCTTTAGTATAGTTGCGCCATCATTAGTAATGGTAACATCACCTAGAGAATCCACAAGCATCTTATCCATTCCACGCGGCCCCAGACTTGATCTTATTATTTCAGCCACTAGTTTTGCAGCGTTAAAATTATTTTTCTGCGCCTCTCTGCCTTTATTTTCTTTAGCACCTTCTCTTAATATTAAAACTGGCATACCGCCAGCAGTTTGTTGAATTGAAGCCAATCATATCACCTAATAGAATAACTATGATTTTTTAAATGCCCCTTTTATAGTTTCACATTAACAAAGAACAAATCAGAAATTTTTGGTTTGTTTTTTAAAAAAATTTAACGGAGTAAACAAAACAGTTTTCATGGAATTCAAAATAACCCTACAATCAAAAAAAGAAAGATCAATAATAGTCAAACAAAACCAAACAACGAGTTTTCTTTGGAAAGGAGAGAATGTTTTCTCAACACCTTCCATGATATCTGAAATGGAGGAAACCTGCAGGCTACTATTAAAAGAGCAATTCCTCAGTAACAGTGCAGAATGGGATTCTGTTGGGACCTTGGTAGACATAAAACATTTGGCCGCAACCCCGGTTGGGGCGGAAATAACATTAAATGCTGAAATTATAAATGCGGATGATAGAAGAATTTTATTTAAAGTATCCGCAAAAGATAAAATTGAAACAGTTGGAGAGGGAAAACACGAACGATTTATAATAAATATTCCAAGGTTTAAAGAGAGGTTTGATAAAAAAGTGAAAGAGTTAATCGGGTAGCATAATAAACAAATAGATAAAAACTTGTTTTCAACCTAATGGAAAAATGCATCCACCATAAAGGCAATAAACAGCGCGGCAAGGTATGGACTGCTGAATTTAAAAACCAGCCAAGAGGCCTTTTCACTTGGTTTTGCCAGTAGCCATATTGACAACACAAGCATGACAATGCCAAAAATAGTGGCAGTTGCCAGGTAGATGAGGCCAAATTGGTTAAAGAAGAAAGGCAGTACGCTAAAGACCACCATCATCAGTGTTGTTATGGCAATTATTCTCACCGATTTTGTTTCGCTTGATACTACAGGCAGCATTGGAACGTGAGCCTTCTTATAGTCCTCTTTCACATGCAGGGCCAAGCTCCAAATGTGCGTTGGAATCCAGAAAAAGACCAATCCCGCCATTACAAACCCTATCTCAATGTGCTGAAAAGTTACGGCAACATACCCAATCAGGGCAGGAGCACCGCCTGAAAAACCACCCCAAATTATGTTGTACTGACTTGTTCTTTTGAGCCATTTGCTGTAAACTATGATGTTATCAAACAAACCAAAAGCCATTAGGAAAAACGCCCAGACATTAACAAGAAAAGAGAAAACAAGCGAGATGGAGGCCAACACCAGTCCGAAAATCAACGCATTTCTGGGAGATATCCGTCCTGAGGGAATGGGGCGATCTTTTGTTCTATCCATAACGGCATCTATGTCCCTGTCATTGTAGCCTGTCAGGGTGTCCGCAGCTGCAGAACCAGCGGCAACCGCCCCCAGCAATAAAATCCATGTTGCCAAACTGATTGGGATGTCAAATAGCCATGACGCAGAAACAGCTGCCCCGAAAGCAGTGAAAACCAGCAGATACCAAATTTTTGGTTTTGTAAGCTCATAATAATTTTTAATTTGGTTACCGACTGCATTCATCTCTAAAACCAAATATACAATTAACCTACCGCAATATGTTAATTAAAATAGTTATTTATATCTTGACAGATGATTTTTATTTTATTACAGTGTTTGAGATTATCTCACGCGAGGTTTTTCTCATTTCAATAAATGTCTCAGTTTTTTGTACTCCTTCAATACGTCCCACTTTTTCCGATATGATTTGATGCATCTCGTCAAGAGAACGAGCAGTCATTGTAACCAATATGTCAAACCGTCCAGTAACCTCAGCTACTTCCCTAACTTCAGATATTTTGAAAAGTTCATCCAGTACGTTATCCCGCAGTTTGGAATCCATAGTGATTCCCGTTAGTGCTTTAACATTAAAACCTAAAGCTTCATCATTTATTATGATGGTAAATTTTTTTATGAGACCCCTTTTGACGAGGCGTTTGATTCTGCTATACACAACCGACGAATTTATATTGATTTTTTTTGAAAGTCTGGGAACAGAGATACTTGCGTCTTTTGATAGCTCCCTTAATATCTTTAGATCAAGATCATCTATTCTTCCCATAAAATTTCAAAATATGTTAAAATTTGGTGGTTAATAAATGTATTTTTTTCATTTTTTTTGTTTTTTTTATAAAGTTTATTGAAATATGGGAATATTATACAATTTTTTTTGTTTTCAATAATTCGGCCAATAATATAGCTCCCTTTGCAGAGCCCATTTTTTCATTGTGGGTTAGCAAAACATACTTTATACCGTTTTCAAATACAGAGTCTTTTCTCAATCTACCTACAACTGTAGTCATACCATCATTAACCTCCCTGTCAATGCGGGGTTGAGGGCGAGTAGGGTCATCATTGACAATGATATAATCCTTAGGTGCGGACGGAAGACCCTTGATTGAAATGTTGTCTGAAAAATGCATCATTTGTTTAGCAACAGATTCAGGGTCTGTGTTTTTAGATGTTTCAACAAAAACAACCTCAGTATGACCGTCAGAAACAGGTACTCTTGTGCATGTGCAACTAACTTTGAGTTCATCAGAGACAATCTGT
>JBNJLU010000059.1:0-8085 GCA_050591185.1 Candidatus Nitrosocosmicus sp. | reverse complement strand
GAGGGGGAGGTAGTGGAATGTCCATTACATTTCTGGCATTATAATATACGAACGGGTGAGTTGTTAGATTATCTGGAGGGTGTTAAATTAACGACATTCAATGTGGAAATCAGAAAAAATGAAATTTACCTTGACATTTAATAATTATCCTGTAAAGTCCATATGCACAGCTAATGAAATTATTTAATAGTCTTACGAATCAAATAGAGGATTTTACTCTCACAGGTAACTCTGTGAAAATTTATTTGTGTGGTGTTACTGTTTATGATGATTGCCATATTGGCCATGCGAGAACGATTATAGTTTTTGATGTATTGAGGAGGTATTTCTTGTCTAAAAATTTTGATATTGTGTTCATACAAAATTTTACCGATGTTGACGATAAGATCATTAACAAGGCAAAGTTAGAAGGAACCACTTATGACCTAATTTCGAAAAAATACATAAAAAATTACTTTAGTGATTTTGATGCATTAAATGTGATTAGATCCACCTGCTATCCAAAGGTTACGGAGCATATTAATGACATAATAAAATTCATTGATGGTTTAATAAAAAAAAATAAAGCCTATGTGGGGTTAAATGGTGTGTACTACAGGGTACAATCATTTCCCCATTATGGTAAGCTCTCTAATAAAAAAAGCGAATTGTTAGAAGCAGGTGCTCGCATTGAAGTAGATGAATCAAAATATGACCCTAGGGATTTTGCATTATGGAAATTCTATCCATCTGAGCCATTATGGGGTAGCCCTTGGGGATTTGGCAGGCCGGGATGGCATATTGAATGCTCCACAATGGCGATAAAATTCCTCGGTCATAACTTTGATATTCATGGTGGTGGCCAGGACTTGATTTTTCCGCACCATGAAAATGAAATAGCCCAGTCAGAAGGTTTATTTGATGAAACATTTGCAAAAACTTGGTTGCATATAGGGATGGTTACTATAAAATCAGAAAAGATGTCAAAATCAATAGGCAATACAATTAAAATATCTGAACTTTTAGAAAAAATTAACCCAAACATAATACGGTTGTTTTGTCTGTCTGCCCATTACTCAAAACCTCTTGATTATTCTGATGGGATTATCGAGGAAATTAAAACTAGGTGGGGACAAATAGAAAACGCATTTTATGAATTAAAGTACCGCATTGACAATGACTTACAATATGCTCGAGGTTCTCAATTTGATTATTCTGTTTTTAAAAGGGAATGTATTGGATATTATGAAGAATTTGAGGGTTTTATAGAAGAAAACCTAAACTTTTCGAACGCATTGACCTCTTTTTTTAAATTCATTGGCAAAATAAACAGCATCTTCTCAATAGAAGTGGCGGATAAGGAAAAATCCTGTTTCATTTACGAACTTTTAGAAAAATTCATGTTTGCATTGGGTTTAAAAATTGCCCCTGTATTAGACAAAGATAAAGATAAAATTCAGGAGTTGATTAAGAAAAGGGACACTTTTAGAAATTATAAAAACTATGAAGTGGCTGACGAAATCAGAAAGGAACTCTTAACTGAATTTAATGTAGAGTTAATAGACCATAAAGGTTTTACAGTGTGGAAAAAAGCTAATTGACTCGTCAATTATTTGGAAATGAAATGTTGACATCGTCTAGTTCAAGTATTGGGACATATATGGAAAGCGTATCTAACCCAATATGGTCAACAAAATTAAATTCACCTGTTAATCTCTTTAACTGAATATATTTCTTTAACATGTTTCCTGATGGGCGAAAATAATGAATTGTTGTTCCGCCTATGTTTCCAGTTTGGATAAATAAAACCTCTTGATTATTCTTAATTGTGTGATAAAGCATAGGTATCAATCCTATCGGTGATTGGGATGAGTATAAGATGACCTTAAGCATATCTTCAAGGGATTTATATTTGAAAAAGACTAAATTTTTGCTGTATTCTGAATTGTTATTATTTCCATTGTTGCTCATGTCTTTAGTTTATTAATGCATTATAAAGATTTTTTTGTTACTTAGCCATATGGATAAAATGACTTGAAGTTTTTTTACTTTTTACTCCATCATATTTACTGATAATGTTTTGATAAACCCGCCATGAAAAATATCATACCATAAGCGCAATATATGCGAAGGGGGAGTTCTTTTTGTATTTGCAATTTGCAAACTTTTACCACCAGGTAAAATTCCTAAAGATGGGCAATCTAAACAAGTAAGCAATTTAAATCAATTATTTTTTGAAAACTTGTTACATTTAAGATATGGTAACAAAACCTAAAAAATACAAATCTCTTAAATTGCTTCCTTTATAACACATTCGAAAAAGTTTTTGTTGAAAATGTTATTCAAAAGTCCAGGTAATATGATTTAAGTGGATTGGACGACAATTCAACCCTTTTTCACAGCTATTTTGGTTTAAAATTCAAATATTTGATTGTCTCTTATAATTTGAATTGGGCCAAACACTAAACAAACATCTATAATGCTTTATTTAAAATAGTTTATATTGAAAATAAACTTATCATCACATAATCATTTAACATGTATAAATCACAAAGAAAAAAAATTTTACCTTAGTTTAGAAAATTATATTGCTGAGCCATTAAACAATAATGAATGCAAGGAGGGCATGCTAATATGCAATGATTGTTCACAAAAATACCCTATTATTGATGGTGTAGCAATTATAGTACAAAACTTTGTTAGTTATTGCTCTGAAAGAATGATGACATTTGGCAAATGGCTATTAGAGGTAAAAAGTGATAATCTAAAAGATTATCTTAAAGACATTGCCAAAGACATTGGGAAAAAAAACATTTCAGATAATAATTATGAAAGTGATGGATTATATTATCAAAGTTATAGGTGGCTACATAATGAAAACTTTGAAAGTGATAAGTTTCTTCACCTATTAAGATGGAAAATAAAGCCATCAGACATATATAGAAAGTTAGCTTCAAACGTAATTTTCAATCCAGAGGGAATTGGTTTGGATTTAGGATGCGCGTTGGGGTTATCTACCTTTGAAATTGCGAAAAAATTTGCATTCGTTATTGGTGTTGATGCCTCTTTTTCTTTTATTAAAGAAGCAAGGAAAAAATCAAAGGATCAGGGAATAACAAATACCGAATTTGTAGTTGCTGATATTTTAAACCTGCCTTTTAAAAGTCAAAAATTTGATCTAGTTTTTGGCCTCAATATCATTGAGTTTGTTTCTTTACCTATGTTATTAGAAGAAGTTCACAATCTATTAAAACCTCACTGTATTTTCATGATTACATCTCCCTATGACTATAACCGAGAAAATGTCAATGAGCCAAAAATGGATGACATTTTAATAAGGAAAACTATTGAAAAAAATGGCTTTGAAATCTCTCACAGAACACAAAACGAATCATTTATCCCATGGATGCTAAAGATAAATGAGAGAACATACCTTTTCTATTTTCTGGATTTAGTTGAGGCTAAGAAAATCTCAAAGCACAAGTATTGACACCCAATGCTTTTTCTGTTTGATTTATTAAAAAAATTACAATATATAAAAATACTTTCATTATTTATCAATATGCAATAATAGCAGCGTAAGAAAAAAAACACATATAATGAAAGTTGTGTTTATAAACTCTGCTCCTATTTCCTGTTCTTTCCTTGATTACCATGAATCTGAAATTGAAGGGTGGTGATACTTCAAATTGTTTGCTAAACCTTTTCGGGAAACCAATTATTACAAGAAACTTAAGCATACTCTGCTCATTATACGAAATTGAGAAAATATTGATTCCAAAAGAGTTAAAGTTTTTGGCACCAATAATAAGCTCTTCTTTTAAGTTTGTAATAGAAGAAGTTGACAAGCGGATTTATAAAAAACTGGTAAGCACAGGTTCCGATGAGGATGGTGTTAGAGATAATATTTACATGGATTCCCATTCCGGATGTAAAAATGGCTATGGAAAAAATATGTCTAAATTAAAACAAAGGGTTATAAATTCTTATGAAAATAAGTTATTTTTACCCTGTAGTGTAATACTTGAAAACAACGCCTCAGGAAAAAAAATGGGTTTTCAAAGGTTTCTCCACCCATGGGATTTTTTAGAGGTAGTTAACAATGTGCTGAAGACCGAAATAAAAAAAACAGTTATTTCAAATAAATCCCAAATAGCAAAGACGTCCATAATTGAAGGTCCCTGTATCATTGAAGATGGTGTGATAATAGATGACTTTGTCAAAATTAAAGGTCCTGCTTATATCGGAAAAGGAAGCCATATAGGAATGGGTTCCTTAATAAGGAATAGTATACTTGAACATAATACTAATATCGGATTTAATTGCGAAATTGGAAAATCATATTTTGCAGGAAATGCAAAAATATCCCACCATAATGTCATTTTGGATAGCTTAATAGGAAAAAACGTCTGGTTTGGTGGATATTCTGGGACTGCAAATGTTTTACTGACACGCAACAATATTCAATTCATGGTCGATGGGAAATTAGAGGACACCGGAAGAAATCATTTTGGCGCCGTAGTTTCTAACAATAGTTCTATAGGTGCAGCTGTAATCATTATGCCCGGCAGGAAAATACCACCAAATAGCATGATTCCTGCAGGAACCATTTATAAAAAATAAAAAACCTATTTTGTAAATTTTGATTATAGCAAAAGTTTTGTAGTCAATAGAAATAAACTCTATCGCATCAACCATGGAACTACAAAAGCTAATGCTACAATTGCAATCATGCCGTAGGTAAGGATTTTTGATGAATGTCTCAGAATGCCCTTTCTTTTCTCTGTTTTTTTATTAATTATGGTGTTATATAACTGACCCCCATCCAATGGGCCTATTGGCAAGGCATTGAATATGGCAACATTAAAGTTGATAAACCATAGCCAAAAAAACAGGTTTGCAGGTATTGGAAAAAACGAACCAAATACTGGGGATGAGTATTTTTCCTGCATCATTGCTGAAAACGGAATAAACCCCTGTGCCATTGTCGGAGGCGCCAACAATGCAAGTGGGTTTGAAACAAACAAGGAATTGTAGTTATCTAACACTTTTTTTGGATCTGAAACCTCGGTAATTGTAACGCCCAGTATTCCCTTACCTGCCTCCCTTTCCATTGGTAGGGTGGTTTGTTTGACAACCTTTTCTCCGACCTCATTTAACCATGTAATTGATACAGTTTTCCCCAAATTGCTACCCAAGTTTTCGTTCAGGTCGGATGGAGTTTTAATCTCATTATTCTGGATTTGTTGAATAGTAGAGCCCTTTGTTAATCCCAAAGACTCTGCAAGCGAGTTTTGACTTATGCTTGTAACTGACACTCCAAAGATATTTGGATTTACTGGCTGAGTTGTGGTTAAGCTAGTGGTTATCAAAAACATTAAGAGCAGAGACACACCAGCCAAGATTATGTTGCTCATAGGCCCGGCAGTCATAATGGAGCTTTTTTGTTTTATGGATATCTTATCAAGCTCATCTCTTTCAATATTTACAAAAGCACCAATGGGTAAACCCAAAAACAATACGATCCCCGTGGATTCAACTTTGACCCCGTACACTCTTGCAACTATCCCATGACCGGCTTCATGAACTATTATTGTCAGCACCAAAGCTATCCAACCTTCAGCTATTGGCAGGTAAGGGTTCAAACCTGGTATAAGTAAATTAGATTGGGGGCCTATTCCTCTTGCACCTTCACGAACGATTTCACTTGTAAAAAGTGTAATAATGGCACCCAATATTAAAAATAAAGCCATGGCGGTTATAAGGGGCATTAAATATGTAGTGAATTTGGCATAGAATTTTGCAGCTCTTGTACGTGCAATATTATCAAAAAATTTTAAACCAAATGGAGTATGAATTAATATTAGTGGTAATTTTACATCAAACTTAATTTTTGATTGTTGTTGCAACTAAATATTATAAAAATCAAATATTATTTAAATTGATCATATTTAATCCGTATTGATATTCTAAACAATACCAAATATTGAGTATTTCAAATGAGGTGTTTTGCTTTGATAACCGGAAAAAAGCAATCTACAACGCATTGGCAACGCCTTTATTTGAATTCTATTTATCTTGCCTCGATACTGTTGTTAACCAAGTGTCAGTATCTCGCTAATGAAAATTAAATAAATAAGTGGAATCTAGATTGCTATAATTATTTGGATGCTTATTACAATTTGTTACATAAACCGGAGAGCAAATCTAATTTCCAAACCTTTTGTGTTTTAATTGAAAAATACGATAAATAAATTAAATATAAATGATAACCACATAATAATAAAAAACTGTATGCATAACAACTAATGGTGAAAGCATACACAAAAGTACAACAGAGTTGTGAAATTTGTCAAAAGGGTGTTACAAAGGCAAATAAGGCAGAAAATTACCGATGATGTGAATGCAAAATAAACCATTTTTCCCAAGTTTATTTGCAAAATGCAAATGATGGCATATATTATGTTATTAGCCTTTGACCCGGACTATTTTGACTCTGTCAAGTACCTTCCAATACTCCACCTCGCTGCTTTGAGCTATTTTGTCTCGGATTTCATCTTCTACAGCAGAAGTTTCGAATACTTCAAAGGTCTCTAGATCCATTATCTGCAGAGTTTGACCGGATAAAGATATTATTTGCCCACTTTTTTTATTTATAAGGGGAACCTCAACATTTGCAGAAACTGGGGATACCATACTGTGTCTTGATCCATCAAAAACCCCAATAGCTGCAACTCTAGCTTTCGCCGAGCCATGCTTGCCCGGTTTGCTATGATCATATGAAACAATTCTACAAGGTTCTCCATCTATAATTATATAAGATCCAACTTTCAGACTACCAAGATCCATCGGTTTGCTCAATAATATTCAAAAAAATTGGATTAGGAAGGATATTTAACAGTTATGTTATCACTAACCATTAGGCTAAATTCATATAAGATTTATTTATCTCTTATAGGTTGTCTCAATAAATTAAATGGGTTTTAATGCTCTGGAAGAAAATAAAAATAAGGTAAAAAAAATTAAACCGGTTTATAACCTCGCTATCAAAAGATTAAAAAAGACCACCAAAGAGATAATTATAACAATTGAAGGTAGTTGCAATAGGCAGTCGTGTTTTCATTACGAGTTTTCAATTAGCCGGTGTTTTTGGAATACAAATAGAATCGCCATCAGAGGCCTTGGAACAAGTAAAAATAAATAGCAACAATGGTGAAATTGGTTTAATTCTTTTAAGTGATGATTTTGGTCAGGAAATTAGATCTGAACTAACTGACTTGAGGGCAAAAAAACCCATTCCGTTGATTTTTGAATTGCCCGCTCCCGGAAGCTCAAAACAAAAAGTCGATTACAGAGGCCTATTAAAACAGATATTAGGTTTATAATCATATTTTAATCAATGCCGATTTATATTGATAAAAGCTTTAACCATCGCAGGAAGTGATTCATCTGGCGGGGCCGGAATACAGGCAGATCTTAAAACGTTTTCAGCATTAGGAATTTATGGTACAACTGTGATAACTATACTTACTGCTCAAAATACAAAAACTGTTTCAGATGTATTTATTACACCAGCAGAGTTCTTTAAAAATCAACTTTTAACGACACTGGAAGACATCAAACCGGACATTATCAAAATAGGGGTGTTGTATGATGATTCAATTATTGATATAGTGTATGATACCCTAAAACATCTAAAAATTCCAATAGTTTTAGATCCAATTTTAATTTCTGGAACAAAGGTTAAACTTCTAAAGGAATCGTCCATTGGCAATTTTAAAACAAAAATTATTCCCCTTTCATTTGTAATAACGCCAAATCTAATCGAAGCCAAAATATTAACTGGGGATAAAATAACTACCGAAAAGGAGGTAATTGAGGCAGCATATAAAATAAAGAAACTTGGGGCTAGCAATGTAATAATAAAAGGCGGACATGATTCTAAACGAAATCAAAAAATACTGGATATTCTGGTAGAAAAAGAAAATGATAACATAACAAAATTGTACAATGACCGGTTAAAAATTGCTGAGACTCATGGGACAGGATGCAATTTTTCATCCGCTTTAGCATCATTCTTGGCTAAAGGTTACGGAATCAAAGAGT
>JBNJLU010000058.1:0-8139 GCA_050591185.1 Candidatus Nitrosocosmicus sp. | reverse complement strand
TCCCATTATTCGGCCTATTTGGTTTAGATATGATAAAAAAATTCAAAAATTTTTTGTAATGACTCCCAAAATGTCAAAGAAGATTCAAAACATTCGAAATAAACCCAATGTCTATTTTCAATTGATGACGAGAATTTTCCCTATAAAGGTATCAAAGGCAAAGGCTTTGCAACCATAGTGGAAGACATAAAAAAGACCGTACCAGAAGGGGAGGACATATGCAAAAAGTATCTAGAGACCCTTGATCATCCCTTATCTCAAATGATAACAGAAAGCGCTAAAAAAGGTAACCATGTCCTTGTAGAAATCGCTCCCAAGTTTTTCTCCACTTGGGACTTTGGTAAAATGCAAAAGCAGTAGCCGTTTGTTTTTTTTTATTTCACTATCCTGGTGGCCATAATATAATTTTCTTGGCATATTTTTTGAATATTGATTACAAATCTCTTATGAACATAATCATCAAAGTCATTTGAGGGCATAAAACTGCTATGGATCTATTTTTTCTTGAAGCTATTTCAACACCAATTAATTAGTATAAATAAGTGACCAAATATCCGTTCGCATACCAATTTTGTTATCTACTACCACTTTTTTCTTTGCACCTTATTATTAGTAGAACCCACTTAAAGAACAGTATTATCACACTGGGCCCGTGGATGCAGTTTAGAATTAAATCCAGTCCAAAATATTCATGATATTAATAGTGTGAATAGCATTGGAGATAACATTGTCGTTTTGTTATCGTTCATTCCTTTATTGTGTTTTATTTATCTTGCAATTGACTTTTTGGTTTAAATATGATGCATACAAATCTTTCATTTTTAATTTTGCATATTTGCTAGTCTAATTAACCACTTATCTGGTACTTAAGGTATTAGAAATACCAGATTTAGACTTCAATTAGGGATTCCGTTTAAATGTGTCAAAGTACAAGTTTTAATATTTGGTAGTATCTGTTGATTCCAAAGATACAACAAGAAAGACAGAAATTGTCTATGGTGAAAAAAATATAATTAATTTTATTGTTAATTTCATTCAGAATACCAAAGAAAGAATGGACCTTTTTGGGGATAAGTATGGTCCTTCAATAATCATAACTCATGACATTTACAAAAATAACTATGTATATGCAAGAGAAAGAGCCGTAAAGATACGCTATATCACTGAAATTACAAAAGAAAACCTTCACTATTGCAAAGAAGTAAGAAAGATCGTGGATGAGTTAAGACATTTGGAAGGACTGAAAGGAGTGCTAGCTGTAAATGAGTCGGAATACATAGGAACGACGGTGCTAAAGGAAAAAGAACATCTAACACATGTGATTTGCAGCACAGAAAAAGAGGTGATAGAGCAGCAACAATATACTTTTGATACATTCTGGAGAAATGCAATACCATATGAGCAGAGGATAATCGAGGTGGAACAGGGGGATAGAGCGAACAAAATCAGAGATATTGGAAAATCCCGGGGAAATATCCAAAAGAATAACAGATTTGGCCAAGAACTCCGACTATATGTGTATTTGTACAACATTTGGAGGAATGCAGCTAATATTCAATAATTTCTATGAAACGTATAAGGACGTATTAGAAAAACATCGCAATGGCAAACATGGAGGAATCAGGTGGCTATCATCAACCGATAAGGACAATATCGAACTGGTCAAAATATTTTTAACTGAGGGTATAGACATAAGACACCTAAAGGACGAACCGCCCCTAAATTTTGCACTAAGTAACAAATTGTTCAATTCCACGATAGAAAAAATGGAAGAAGGCAAAATGGCTAAGAGTCTCTTTAGTAGTAATGACGTCTTATATCTAAGTCATTATAAAGCAGTTTTTGAAGAATTATGGAAAAAAGGAATTGATGCCAAAGATAGAATAAAAGATATTGAAGAAGGACGTTTAGTTAATATAGAAATAATAACAAATGCAAATGAGTCTTTAAAATTATTTTATAAGATATCTGAGTTGGTTAAATATGAAGTCTTGATACTGATTCCATCTGTAAATGGGTTTTTTCATACAGATAAATCAGGCGGATTCAAGTTTTTGAACAGAATAGCTTTAAAAGGAGTAAAGGTAAATGTGCTAGGAGCTTCTCCTAACTATAGTAAGGACGTTGTAGACAAAATAATATCAAAGTATCCCTTCATAGAATTTAGGAGTTTACAAAACAACCTGCAGGCTATGAATAGAATTGTGATATTTGATAGGTCGATTACTGTGGTGTTGGAAATAAAAGATGACAGTGCACATAATTTTCCTGATGCATTTGGTGTTATGGTATATATTGAAAGTAAATCTACTGCGATGTCTTATGCGTCTATTTTTGAAAGTCTTTGGAACCAAACTGAAATGTATGAAAAACTGCAAGTCCATGACAAAATGCAGAAGCAGTTTATCAATGTGGCTGCGCATGAGCTAAGAACTCCAATTCAACCAATACTTGGTATAACAAAAATAGTCAGAGACAAAATAAAAGACACTGAGCAAAAGAAATTACTTGGCACGGTAATCAGAAATGCAGATAGATTAAAAAAGTTGGCTGAAGATATTTTAGACGTAACAAGAATCGAGAGCAACTCTTTAGTCCTAGTAAAAGAACACTTTAACATCTGTGAAACTATGGTTGATGTTATCCATAATTATGAAAGTAACACTGATGATAAAAGTATAAAATTTGAATGCTCGTCTTCAGATGATGACTGTGTAATATTTGCCGACAGAGATAGAATAAGTCAAGCAATATCAAACATAACCGGTAATGCTGTGAAGTTTGTTTCAGATAACGGAACTATATCCATAGACATAAGCAAGAGAAAAAGCAATAGTGATTCAAATGGAAACATGGTTGTTGTCAGTATAAAAGACAATGGTAGTGGAATAGACTCGGAAATGCTTGACAAGTTGTTTAATAAATTTACTACAAAATCCTTCCAAGGCACAGGCTTAGGACTATACCTAACTAAAAGCATAATTGAATCTCATGGTGGGCATATATGGGCTGAGAACAATAAGAATGAAAAAGGTGCTACCTTTTCATTTAGCTTGCCCTTAAATTTTTAAAACAAGACAAAGGAGAAAGAAAATTTCAAATGTAAATTTATTTAAGGTAACATTGGAAGTAATGTAGTTTTTCATTTAGCTTTGAGAAATTAGATACTGAAATGAATCCTATAATTATTGTTGTGTATTCGACTGCCGATGGGTCTCGAATTGTCATCTAACTAGCCGAATAATTGCAAACATCAAAATCATAACGGTCATTATGGTAATGGGATAGTTCAAAAAGAAACAACTGCTACCTTTGGTACAACAATTACTTCAATGTTACATATGTTTTTTTTATGTTGTTTTGGTTAATAGTCACAAATCATGTTTATGCATTGTTATGTTGTATCAGCCGAACCTGATTGATACTTGTGGGTTCTCTATTACGATACTTATAGGTAATTTGCCAAATCTCAAAAATAAGACTTAAAAAAAATTAAAGTTAGTAGTTTCGTCATGTTCGGTTGGTCCTTTTTTAATTTTAATTTATAGCTAACTTCCATAACAACTGGAATGCGGTACTATAACCATTTCAATCGGGACAGTTTCGATTAAAAAAGTCTGGCGTTCATATCCTGCAAAAAAACTTTGATTCTTAATAAACTATGCCATCAGCACGACACTTTTTTGAAACTTTTTTTTCAATAACGTTTGTCTTTTTGGGTTATTAGCGGGGTTTATGGTGGTCTTTATATTCTACGAGTTTGCTTATACTCTATATCTGAACCCTACGTTTTGGGACATTCTTTCAGTTCCAGTATATGTTGATTAGAACCCTCCAGCCTCTCCACTTCACACGCTTATCATTTGAGATTATTTCAAAGATAACCTGGTCAACCTTACCAACATTGAACACTCATGACTGTTGCAACTGACGTCAATGAGATTTAGTCATATTGTACATGATCACATATACTAACTAGATGGGCCACTGTAGAAACAGCATAGTAGATGTTATCTCCATATTTTGGAGATTTTGTTTGATTTGGCTATTGGTTAATAACCCATACTAAAAATATGTTCAAGCTTTTCATTCAGCCTTAATGTAGTTCATTATTGACATTGTGGGTTCAATTAAAATTCAATAATTGGGCATATCTTTTGGTGATTTATTGCTGGTTCTAAAATTTAAAAAATATAGGGAAGATATGCTACGGCCGGAATTAAATCAGGTCCGTAACATTAAAAATACAAGAAACATCTTGTTTTTAGTTTTTATTCCCTGCATTCAGTGTCTGGGTTAGCATCCTGACAAGATACAATTTTGCCATGGCCAGATGGTCCATCTTCATCTTGATTTCCTACATCACATCTTGGGATGTCATGATCACCGTCACCGTCAGGCACTGGATCTATGCATACTCTCCAATTCCTGATTTAACGTCATCTTCTCCTGCTTGCTCGTTCATCACTTCACCTCAAAAGTTTGAGTCTTAAGGTCTACCCATTTCATCTCCTGAAGCCTATATCCAATACTGTAATCATCCTAAGTAAAAAGGAAAAGGAGAAACTAGTAATCAACTCCTCCCCCAGCAGTCATTGAAGTTTGTCAAGATCACATTAACTTTTTGTTCAAATATTCCTTCTGCTGTTACATGTTTATTACCTTTGGTCATCATAATACTGTTTAAATTTCACAAATAATTAAATAACATGTGGAACGATCACCATCAGCAGAATTAGAAAAGGAACTAGAAAAGTTCTTTGAAAATAGCACAAAGTTAGTGCCAGATACAATAACGACATTATGGTTTCAAAAATGGTTGATTTGAATGTCCGATAGCAAAGTGTTGTAATAACGAAACGGTAAATGAAGTATACCAATAATTTATCTATTTTATTTTTTTTACATAATGTTTTTTTTAATATTCATTTATCATAATTTATGGTTAAAATGCAAAATTTCCGTTAGAAAAATTAGGGCTCAAACAGCAGTAGGGCCCAGTCACTCTTCAGCTTTGACTATGGGGGTTTGAATAGGGTAGGCAAACGGGTTCAATAGCTAAATGTATAGCCGGAGTTGGATTTTAACCTTCAAAATGAAAAGTAAAATCCGATGTGTGACAGACAAGCTGAAAGAAAAATTAACACTCTGTCCCGCTCTTTTGCCATTATTGCATTCCTAAGTTTCTGAAAATGGCATTTTTTGTGGTTAAACAGAGTTATGGTTTTTACCTTCTTCTTTATCGTCATCAATGTCGTATTCGGTATAAACTATTTTTGGCATTCTCAATAGTATATAATTGAGTTTATTAGCGTTTACCCTAAAATCCATAGAAGAATGTAATAAGGATTTGATGAAAATCTTTCACACTGTAATATTATTTACTGAAAAGCCTGAAAACGCTTTTATCACCATTGGAAAAAGGAATTACACTTTAATGGTTCTATAAAAATGACACCATGTAGTTAATGGGCCCAAGGGGGCTAACGCCGATAACGTTCCTCTACAAGGGATTCAAATTTTAAATGGATTCTCGAAGAAATATCGTTTTCAATGTATATATAGGAGCTGTTAATCTAAGGTACTGATTCTGTATTGTGGCGATCACTGAATAGATTAAGCCAGTTATGGATATGCTTTTAATTTAAAGATTTTATTCCTTTTACATGGAAAGTAGTCATCAAAACACTCTGTTCTGTCTTTAAGATACTTAATTGTTCTTTCGATAATACTTTTTTGATAAGGTGAATGTATGTGATTCTTTAGCCCAAGATGTTTGCATGCTTGTGGATACCATGTGTCGCCATTTGTGGTAATAGGTTTCTTACCATATTTGACTATAGATGATGAAATAAAATGCTCAGCAATAAGCATATTTCTTTCAAAGATACATCTATTTTAAGAAAATCTTTATTTTTCGGCTCGATTGCAACCTAAATTCACATGTAATTATACCAATTTAGACAAGAGTTTCATCAATAGTAATTTTAGAAATTTTCCTTCTCTTTCCAATTAGTTTTTTATGGTTGTTTGTAATATCTATATAATTAACCAACCTTACAACGGTAAAAGAATATTTTCAGTCTTTTTATGTAATAGACAAGTGTTTCAGTGTTTGATATGGCATAAATAAATCTGTGATAGGCAGTGTTGCTTTTTTGCAATGGCTGTTGTAATATTGTTGATGGCATCTTTGGCATTAGGCATGGGCGCCATTTTTAGCATATATTGCTATAGGGGGGTCTACTAATAAGATTTAATTCCAGAACGGGTCCAGAGGGACGTCATTCAAAATTGAATCGAGTCTACATTTAGGATAGATTTTGTTAAATAAATGTTAAAAGGAATATCCTATTCTAATTGTGATAATCTATTGTTTCTTTCTACATTTTATATGTTATTAGTGCTCAATTCTTAGCATATAAACAACAATTTGACTATAATCTTGGGTTCATTTTATTTTCTTTATAAAGGTTTTAGACGGAGATATACTATGTGATAATTTACTGTCATAAAAAAAGTAATGGCAATCAGGCAAACCTATTCCTTATTTTAGGGGGATTAACTGTTCTGGTTTTAGGATGAGCCGTATTTTTGAAATACAATGGACTTGAGGAAAACAATGCCCATAAGATAGAAACCGGCAATAGCATTATCAGAAGTATTGGCGATTTGATTGAAAAGTTGAGACGATGTGATTATACATGATAAAACAAAAAATTAAAGATTTTGTGAATTATGAATCCATTACAACATTCATTAAAACTATATTATTACAAACTCCTCGATATTTGAATTCACTAATTTCTTTTAATTCAACAAATAGTGTTTGGTTGGGGTTAATAGCAAAAAGATAATTAAATAACAACGATAGGAATACTTGAAGCAATAGTCTATTTTCTTTTAGTATGATTTCCATGGTTATTGACAAGCAGAATATTGTATTGGGTGCCCTTAATACTTCATCTGCTTAACACCGTATCAAATCAAATCTTGACAAGGTGCTCTCTTTGTATTATTTTCGCTTATTCATGAACAAGGACTAAATCTTTACTTTAGGGATCGCCTGGTCGTCTATCATTCTATCCATATAACTGACTATGCAAAACGAATAGAAGATAAGAAAAAAGGTCATTAGTTTAATGTATTATGAATGAATCCGATTTTATAACCACGCAAAACTATATCGGCACAGTTATTTTCATCGATGTGTGTTTCCTACTGCTTATTACTGCTCCTGCTGCATATAAAAACCAGTATCACTTTAGAGTAACTTGGATGCTGCTGCTTGTTTATATATAATTGTAACAATATTCATTAGATCTCTTGCATAATTAATTGAAAACAGCTTTATGATCTTTGGTTGCTCAACAATCTGTTCTTTCATTGATTTCATATGACAGGTTATCCAAAAAGCCGTTGCTCTTTAAATCCTTCACAGGACTCGCAGTAGTAGAGTTCAATGATATTTATGATAAAGAAATAACAAAAAGATATCATAAATATGAGAGTAAGCGTTTATCAAAAAGAAAAGACAGGGAGCGATCTATTGGTGCAGGAAGGCATTTCAAACTGGATGTTAAAGACCGATTTCTAATGCTTTTGGTGTATTATCGTCTTTATATCACTTACACATTAGCTGGCTTTCTCTTTGATTTGGATCAAAGTAACATCTGCAGGGATATCCAAAAGATTGAAAGGTTAGTTAGAAAATGCATACCCATCCCTCAAAAGATATACAACATTACAAAAAGGCTGCAAACACCTGACGAAGTGGAAGCATATTTTCCAGGCTTTCTGTCTTTCATAGATTCTACAGAACAGTCAATACCAAGACCTATAGATAATAAAAGAAAAAGGAAGTTGTTTTATTCAGGCAAAAAGAAAAGGCATACAGTAAAGACGCAATTTATGACTAACAATCATGGCATTATCGTCTATAAATCAAATTATAAGAAAGGAAGAAGACATGACTATGACATCTACAAAAATAATCATCCTGGAACTCCAAAAGAAGTTGTTAATGTGTTTGATCTTGGATATCTTGGTATAGAAAAGGATTTTCCAGAACAAAAATCATCTTTACCTAGTAAAAAGAAGAGAAACCTGGAACTATCACAACAAGAAATTGAATATAAC
>JBNJLU010000057.1:0-8160 GCA_050591185.1 Candidatus Nitrosocosmicus sp. | reverse complement strand
AAAAGAGATGATGATAAAGGTATCATTGTATAACGTGTTTAGAAGAATATAGATCAACAGAATAAGATGTTGCGTTAGGATAATGAATTAGGCAACAAAGTATATTCTGTCGATATTTCATTAGATGAATGTATGATAGAAAATCATCTAATTTTAGCAAACGAAATCATATTCCAATATGAAACCGATACAAAAACATTGACAAACAAATACTGTTTTCAGTATATTTTATGATAAGAGGGCTAATGCCGATATAGGTTCTATTAAAGAGATTCCAATATCCTAAACGGTAATTCCAAATTTAAAGATTATGGATTCATTTATTATTACTTATACATAGTTATTTATTGTATCATACACGATTTTTTAGCACTTTAGTCTGAATAACATAATAAAAAAGGTTTGAATGACAACAAAATATTGGCCATGGCATGATGTTCCTTATCCCTGAAATGATTGCTGTTACAATCAGCTTGTTTCTTTTTGCAGGCAATACTTGAGTTATATGCTACAATACGAATCGTAAATATCTGTGTTTGTTAAGCTAACTCTGCCATATTATCCTAATTCATTATTAGGGTAGATGGATTTACACTAACTATTCAATATAATACAAATCACATAGTGCTGCTAAAACGGGAATAACAAAACAATGAGTATGGATCATGGTGATTTAATCTGCAATATGCGGGATAATGCCAATGCCAATATCCGTTTTTGAGTGGATTCCAGCATTAGAAAAGAGGTTATTGGTTTGGAGATTTTGCGTGCAATATCGTTGATTGGGACCTTAACGCTTTTGTTAAAATATATTACTGAATTAATGATTTAATTAAAAAAACCGTGTTGCATTGTTATGCTATACAGGAGCACATTGTTTTTGTTGGTTGGTTATTTGGGAGATGATGGTGATAAGGGTCGTGCTGATATGTCTACTTTCAAATCCATATAGTGTCCATCTCTGTATACTGTTATAGTTATGGTGTCTCCGGGTCTTGTATTTTGATTGATAAAGGTAACCAATTGGTCCATTTTTGTTATATTTTGTTTATCGACTGCTGTAATTATGTCCCCGCCATGTTTTTGTCCATAATAATCAGTTGTGGCACCTCTAATACCGGCCTCATCGGCTGGTCCGTCTTTTATAACTGTATTCACATAAACACCCCTAAATGTTTTTGATATGTTGTTAAACTGTGACGTTAAGTCGGAAGTAAGTGTAGTGCCATCGATACCTAGATAAGAATGGGTATAGTTTCCATCTTGTATAATAATGGGCACTTCCTTTACAATGGTGTTAGAGGAAACCGCAAATCCTACCCTTTCAGACTCGCCTGCGGTGTTTATACCTATGACCTGACCTTTTATGTTTAGCAATGGCCCACCGGAATTACCTGGGTTAAGTGGTGCATCAGTCTGGATGGCATCGGTGATTGAAATACCGGAAGGTTCCTGAATTAGGCGACCTGTCTGACTTACTATTCCTGTAGTCATAGTATTGTCCAAACCATATGGATTTCCAATTGCTATCACTTTATCTCCTACCTTTATATTGGTAGAATTAGCGATCTTTAGGGGGACAATAGGTTTATTGAGGTTTTCTATAATCTTTAAAACTGCTATATCGCTTAGTGGATCTTTGCCTATAACAGAAGCAGTATACCTGTTTCCATCTGTAAATGTAACGTCAACTGTATTTGCATTGCTAATCACATGGTAATTAGTAATTAAATGGCCTTTATCGCTATATACAAAACCCGAACCCAATGCAGTAGCATTCTGGTCCTCATTTGGGTTGTCTGAGGGGGGGTTTGGATACGGGGTAGTTGGTTGGGGTATAGGCATCGTGGAGGTTATCTGTACCACGGAATTTTGCACTTGGTTGAATATCGAGTTTAAAAGATGACTTTCCAAATCAAATATCGAAGTACCATTGGTGGTAATGGTAGTTGAGTTTTGCTGTTGTTGTTGCGATTGTGGTGGTGGCAGTGATAATGAAAACTGTGATGATTGTGATGTGCCTGAGACGATTTGACTCAACGGATATACGGATAAATTAATTCCTGCTGTTGTTGCTATTGCTATCACTAGTATTGTTCTTATTGGAAATAATGTTGTTGACAACAATTAAAAAAGTTTAATTGTGCTAGATTTAAATTTTAATATTGGATGTAGGACTCTTAACATTACCTAGAACCTTAAGAGCGGGGTAGTATAGTACCAAAGACTGGTAGACCATGGGTATGGGGCCATCTTTTAAATGGATGCCCGATGTAATACCCACCATACCAAAATGGCAAACTGTTTTCAATTATGCAAGATCTTTTTATCCATCCTGACATTGATACGGATTAAATTGCAATATCCATTAGAGTGCAGTCAAACAGATTTGCCTTTGCCCTTGCTACCACAAGGAATGATGAGGGCTTTTCAATGATGGCAACAACCTTTCTATAATATTTCCTTTATGGCAATGTTTCCAAAATATACTGTTGATTTGACATCATGGTTTTGCAATCCTATGTATCCCTCTTTTGCTCTATTGCCTGGAAAGTCTTTTATCTCTGTTTCACTATTTATGATTACCGTATATTTCTGATCTTTTGTAAATATGACCAAATCATTCCAAACCCCCGCAAGTTTTGACGCGACTTTAGTTGGACGCATAAAACCATACATCGCACCGGTCAAATGGATTGGATTACCGTCAGGGAGGGCCAAATCATCAATCTGTATCTCATATCCATTATTAACTGCAACCCATGGATCACCATTGGGATTTGGAAACCTTACAAATACGCCGGAATTGTCTTGCCTGTCGGTCACCTTCCATTCAAGCTTGAGAACAAAATCCTTGAACTTCTTTTTGCAATACCATAGCAAACCCATTCCTCCCTGAGTTTTAAGCAACGGCTGTTGTTGTTGTGGTTGTTGTTGCCGGTCTCCCTCAAATACTATTGCAAAACCCACTTTCCCAGCCATATCCCAACCATCCAAAGTGCCGCCAAATATCTTGACAAAATCATTGCCATCATTTTTATCTTTGTCGTTATCAATATCCACCTTTTTTTCTTCAAACAACGATTGTAGTACAATGGTAATTTGCCATATTATCCATTAGCTAAATTGCTTTATGGCAATTCTTCTGGGTGCTTGATGAAATGCATATTATAATGTATATTCTTTAGATTCCATTCTGATTTGGGAGTAGGATCAAAAAACTCCTGCATGTCTGTATAAACCGAAAGAGAAGATTTCTTTAATCCTCCTTTAATCCACAACAACATAAAGCATTTAAATTTTCCAAACACATTGGTTGGTGTAATTCCTCTCAAGGATGGATTCCGAAAGTGTGATATATGCCATTAGCTATTTTGTTCAAGGCTTGATGAATGGCAGAAAAAAATAACTGCCGTTTTTCGATACTATTTCATCTCCCTATTGGTGATTCTTTGATACAGTTGATTGATAAACTCTAGCAAGTTTTCATTTGTTTCTTTATCGTTTTTTCTCATAAAGTAATAAAGCTCCTCTGTTGAGGCATGATGGTCTATTCCTATGTTTTTTGCTATTTCCAGAGATATCATGGACAAAAGTAATCTCCGTAAAGCAATATCTGGCCCATAGTTTATGATGTCTGAATGCAGCTCAGCAAGGGTATTTTTAAAATTAGAGTGTATGTATTTTTCCTTTGCTTCTCTGGTTTTGATTGCAAATACGGTTCCCATCATTCTTCTTTTCATGTGTATGTTTTCCACCATGTCAATAAAATAATCATCAAGATCAGGATTTGCAGACAGGACTTCTGACAGCAAATCTGATGCCTCCTGTTCGCTTATCTCCATTTCCTTGGACAAAGCAAATAGGACATGGCAAGCAGCGCATCCGTTTTCTCTTATCGCTAGTGGATTTTCCTATACATTGCTGATTGTTTTGGAAACTATTTCTTGGGCAATCTCTTCTTTTTTCATACAGTTGGCATTTTTAACACATGGTTTAAAAAATAAACCATTGCATTAGTCTCAACTTAAATAAATAATCCTTGTTTTGGTCGGAAGTCGACACCCTTTCTGAAAAGAAAAAACCCAAACCCTCTGATCAACCTAAAGGATTCTGTTTTGGATGATGAACCGTGATGTCATTTTGTGAATCTATCAATCTGTTTTTTTGTTGGTCTATTGATATGGGGATATTAACAGCAATTGATCAAGTTATGATCGGGGTTTTTGTAAGCCTTTATCGTCTCTTAATATTTGTGGTAACACTTGCTTATGAGTTTTTGAAATAGTTGTTTATCTTCGCCGGCCAGGTATCACATAAGATCACTAAAATGGATAATGGTTTTATCGTGTGTTTTGCCTTTTGCATTTGACGGTGATGATGAGTATTGGCTAATGCAATCAATCATGTCCAATTAAGCTATTACACAATAATATGTTAAATAATTATTCGATTTAATAGTTTATTTAACAAAACTGGAATGGGATTTGAACCTATGCATACCTAATTGTGGGTTATTAATTTGAATCAGTTTACATCGCCATCAATTCATTTGGCAAAAAAGGTGGTCAAACCCATGATGTGCCTTATCGAAGTTGGTTTAACATCAATTAACTATGTGTATTGCGAATGTGATGGATGCGATGGACGCGAGATAACCATACCATTACCCCTTTTTAACTTTTATACTGTCGATGATACAGTTTACGCATGACAAATTCAAACTTTAAAGAAAGGGATAAATTCTTCTAGATATGCCAACTGTACGGCATTTTGATATACCAATTGATGATCTAGAGAGAGCTCAAAAATTCTATAAGGATGTGTTTGGATGGGGCATGAAAAAAGTAGGCAATCCCGCAAACTCACAGGCAGAATTATGGATGTGTGAAACCCAAGACACAAATGGCAATAAAGGCATCACAGGGGGACTGATGAAACGCAAATCTCTTCCTACTGTTACAAACTATATAGCAGTTTTATCCATAGATGAATATGTTTCCAAAATAGAACAATCCGGAGGTAAGGTCACAGTGCCCAAAACAGAAATTCATAATATGGGCTTTTTTGCAATGTTTCAAGATAGCGAAAATAACCTGTTTGGGCTATACGAGGAACAAAGAAAATAGTCAGCCATACCCTACCCCCTTGCATTTTGCTAAAACCATGTTCAGTCTATCTCAAAACTGTCATCCTATTACAATGATGGTTTGGATTTGGTTGTGTACCGAGCCTAGCTCCCCCAACCTTTTTGTCGGTTGGCTTATTATTTAAATAGACTAAAAATATTAGAATCGTGATGAAACTTCAAAACCATGTATTTCCAATGTTCTTTATACTTTCTTTATTTTCAGTAAGCATTTTAACTCCAACAGCACTGGCGCAGCAGCAAACAAATGTTACTGCTATTAATAATGAATCACTTACACCAAGCACCATCAGTTTGGCCGATCCCTCAAGCACACAATTCAATTACTATCCTGTTCCTGGTAATGCTAGTGGGCCGGCAATTCCAGAAAAAGGATATGTTGTCGAGCACCTTGGTGGCGGCCTTTATTTTCTGGGCAATGGCGCATATAACACCATGTTTATGGTAACGGAAGGTGGAGTTATAGCAATAGACGCCCCTCCAGCAATCGGAGACAAATATCTGCAAGCCATATCAGGGGTAACAGACAAGCCTGTAAGATATTTCATTTATAGCCACACCCACAAAGACCATGTGGGTGCAGCGTACATCTTCCAAGATAATGCATCCTATATTGCACAAGAGGAAACCGCAAACCAGCTTAGTCTTGCAAACGACCCCAACAGGCCGTTACCTGACATAACCTTTACAGACAATTACGAGATAAGGGTGGACAACAAACCCGTATTAGAGTTGGATTATCCGGGTGTTATCCATGAGGCGGGAAACATCTACATCTACGCACCAAAGCAAAAGGCTTTGATGTTTGTTGACGTTATCTATCCGGGTTGGGTGCCTTTTGATGGACTTGGGGGCTCAGAAAATGTTACTGGATTTATGGATACGCCAGATGAAATAGCGAATAACTACAGCGTGGATAAGTTCATAGGTGGTCACCTTACCCGAATCGGCAGTATGGCGGACATAGGGGCCCAAAAAGAATTCATGTCGGATTTAAAAACTACAGCTCAGCAAGTACTAAAAAATGTTAGTTTTGGTGATATGGCAAAGGTCGTTGGTCCTTCCAATCCTGGCAATCCGTGGGCCATTACCAACTCCTATTTGGAGGAAATGACAAACCAATGCACCGTTCAATTGGCAGACAAGTGGAAGGATCGCCTGGGTGGGGTAGACATATTTTTAGATGATAACTGCGCAGCAATGCTGAAAAGCTTGAGACTGGACTAATAGAAATAATCTGTTTTCTTATGGTTTTTCTCCTGCCACGGGCAATTTTACCGCTTAAAAACAGTGGCCATAGGTCCGGATCCTGATTATTGTTTTGGGTTTATGCCACTTTTTGCTATGTACCATATTTAGCAGAACCCATCTAAAATGGCCATTATCCTAACAGGCCTGATGGACTTTGAATCTGTATACATGTGGGAAATGATAACCTATATCATATTATTTTAACAATAGCCTTTTTTACTCAATTGGGTGGTAGTATTATTTCTTGCAAAGAATATGCCAAGACGAATTTATAATAACTTCACACTACATAATAATCATGTATAAATCCTCTGATGAATGGTCTGATCCTGATCATTCCCTGAATTACCTTAGATATGCTGACTCGTTTCCTCATAGAAATGAAGGTGAAGCAATATTACTAGAAAACATTCCTGCAAATGCAACGAGGATTTTGGACATTGGATCGGGGGCAGGACGGCTAATTAAAATGATAAAAGAAAATAGCCACAAACCAGACATTGAATTTGTTGCTTTGGATATATCTCCAACCATGCTAAAGTCACTAAAACATAATTTTGCAAATGATGCATTCGTTAAAGTGATGGAACACGATCTAGACAAGTCATTACCAGATTTGGGATATTTTGATGCCATTGTAACCGGTTTTGCCATACATCACTTAAGGCACAGTAGAAAATACTCCTTGTATGAGGAAATTTACGGTATGTTGAATCCTATTGGTGTTTTTTTGTAATTTAGAGCATGTGTCATCAATTTCAACTCGACAACAGATTAAATTTCTTAGTTCCGCTGGTATGGTTCCCAGCCAGGAGGATAAAACAAATAGATTGCTACCTGTAGAAAAGCAACTCCAAATGCTTAGAGACATAGGATTCATAGAGGTAGATTGTTTGTGGAAATGGTATGAAATGGCATTGTTGATTGGCTTTAAAAATTAAAAAATATGACGTAGTGAAATTACGATATTATACTGCAGACATTTTATTTATTGAATATATTAGAATGGGTTTGATAACGTTGGGGAGTAAATTGAATTTTTAAGATTCATTTCTCTATATCTCTTTAATAAAGTGTGTAAAAGAGTGATTTGCCTAATTTGTGTCCATAAGAGAAAAAGACCGCACTATTTTAGAATTTCAAATTTAACTACTTCTATAAAAAAAGTGTAAAAAGATGGTAGATATTATTTTGATGGCATGTTTGATTGAAAGTTACTGGCAAACTAATCGATAAATAACATTGTTCCATAAACTCACATATGCCATAATTTAACCGTATTTCTGAACTAGGGAAATAACTTGATGCAAATTGCAAAATAGAAAAAGTGAAACCACCAGTCTATTATTCTGATGCGGATGTCAACATAGTAAAGGTATCTAACTATGTCCAGATGGTAAATCCCACGCGATCAAAGCATACAAGGAGGAAGCATCCGCTTTGAGAGAATCCATAAAAACACACAAATAGATTCCAATTCCTCTATTGAAGACCTTGCTCTGCTGTCAAAGTCCAATATTTATATTTAGAGATGTAACTTGCTTCTTCCATTCAAATAGAGTTTTACCATAATTCAACTCAATGGTATAGGCTAATTGGGCGTTACAGTAACAGGTTGCTAAAACCTATAATATTCTTTACCGCCAAAAGTTTGGCATCAATTAACTACCGACATGGTGAATGTGATGGATGCGATGCATGTGGGTATGTTTTGTGTTTGATGAATATGTTAAACAATATGTTGTTTGTTAATGCCATTA